>JBBKXS010000067.1:0-4438 GCA_037969605.1 Flavobacteriaceae bacterium | reverse complement strand
GAAGGCAGAAAAGAAACCCAACAAGAAAGGCAAATAATTGAAAGTTTAAGATTAGAATTTAAAAATAATAGAGATAGTCTTAAATTGGATATAGCTTCTATAGAAAGTGCTCAGAATTCAAGATTAATCATCTTAAAAGTATTGAATAAAACCCATGAATATATTAATTTAGAGCAATCCTGGGATAGTTTGTTAGCCACAAGTATTTTTGTACCTAGCTATTTTCCTAGCTCCTATATTTTAGAGGATTTAAAAAGTTCGGGTAAAATATTTCAACTGAAAAACAAATCATTGAGAGTACTTTTATATAAGTATGATCAACAATATAGCAGAATTATAGAAGCTATATCGCTTTCTAGAAGCCCCTATGAATACCTATTGGAATATTTAAAGGTACATGCGGTTTTAAGAAATATTGATGCTACCTCTCCTAAATTTGTAATGTTTGGGAATAGCATACTCAAAGAAAACAACATACACTTATTAGATGACTTGCAGTTTGAAAATGCCATTGATGATGTTTATGCTTTAATGGACGCAAGGAGATTACAATACAAGAGAGCTCTTGACATTATTGACCAAATTTTAGAGGCAACAAATGGTACTGATGAAAAATAATTAAAAGTCTGAATTCTTAAGCATACAAGGCTAAATATTAAATGATGATAAAACTTTTTAACAAAATTCGAAAAAACCTTATCCAGGAAGGCAAAACCACAAGCTACATAAAATACGCCATTGGTGAAATTATCCTCGTGGTTATGGGTATTTTGATTGCATTGCAAATCAATAATTGGAATGAGAACCGAAAGTTGCAAAGTGAAGAGCTAAAATTATTATTGGATATAAAATCTAATTTAGAAACTACCTATAAAGATTTAATAATTGATACGTTACGAAACACAGGTTTAATTAAAGAGTATAATCGAATCGAACATTACGTCAACAACGATTTACCTTATTCAAACGAACTGGATTTGTCTTTTGGAGAGTTAACCTTTTGGAATAGCCCTTACATCACCTCAATTGGCTATAAAACATTACAAACAAAAGGTCTTGATATCATTAAAAATGAGTCTCTTAAAAAAGACATTGTTAATATGTATGAAGTACAATTTAATATATTGACCATAGACTATGATAAATCTGAATGGAATCTTTCTCAAACAGTAGTAACGCCATTTTTTGCTAAACATATTAGAAGGTATACAGAATCCTCATTAAGCATAGCTCGGCCAAATAATTTTGAAAATCTAAAACACAACGATGAGTTTCTTAACATTTTGAGTTTGATTATTAGGCAGCGTAAAAAAGGGCTTGCATTTTATAGAGAAACAATGGCTGCAATTGATAAATTAATTGTTGATATTGATACCGAATTAAAAGCTAGAACTTAAATTAATTATTGAAATAAAAATAAAATCATTTAAAAATAGAAATCATGGGAATTTTTTGGGATTTATTACAGCAAGACGAATTGGACAAACAACAAAAACAAGCTAACAGCATTGAGGATCGTGTTTAGCATTTGGAAACAGAACTTGCAAACACTAGAGCTTTACTAAAAAAAACCTTAGTAGCTTTAGAAACCCATTTGTTAAAAGACATTGATGGCGATGGAAAATTGGGTTAATAACTCGTGTTAATATGATAAAAATCTTTAGAAACATCCGTAAAAATCTTCTAGCAGAAGGTAAAACTAGTAAATACCTTAAATACGCCATTGGCGAAATTGTACTTGTGGTCATTGGTATTTTGATTGCTTTAAGTATTAATAATTGGAATGAGGACAGAAAAGCAAAAACATTAGAAGATAATTTTTTTGACAACGTGTTACTAGACCTTCAAAAGGATGAAGAAAAACTTACCTATTATCAACTATTTCATACTAAACGAATAGACTATTTAGACACCCTATTGACCTATGTAAGAAACCCATATAAGGTTATGGGTATTGCTAAGTTTGGGACCTATGTTGAACCCTTATTTTATTCGGTAAATCCGACCAATTACTCAACAACGTTTGAATCTGCAAAGACATTGGGCACCTTCAACAATTTTAAATCAAAAACACTCTTAAAGGATCTTTCACAATATTATGACGACTTTACGTTGATAGAGAATTCCTTTAGTTCCATATTGAGATTCGTTGAAAATCAATTTGAGCCCTTAATGTATACTTTACCCGAAAGTTATATGACAGAAACGACTGGTAGTCTGGTAATAAATGAAGAGGATGTTCAAGAGTTTTATAATAAGATTGCATCGATAAAAGATTATCGAAACATTACTGCAGACTATGAACGAATTTTGAGAACCCCTTCAATGGAGAATTATTTAATAGGTGATATGGGCAGAACCTTTAACGCCATAGGTAAAATTACTGCTAGACAGGAAATGTTGCTTAAATTAAAAAGTAGAATCGAGGCACATGATAAAACTCTTTAGAAATATCCGTAAAACACTTTTAGAAAAAGGCAAAACCATCAACTACCTAAAATACGCCATAGGCGAAATAGTGCTGGTGGTGATTGGGATTCTTATAGCCTTACAGATTAATAATTGGAACCAAGATCAAAAAATTGCTGAAGAGCGGATACATTATATGAATTTATTAAAGGCTGATTTAGTTGCTGATCAAAAAAAAATTGAGCAATTACTGAAGCTCTGGGAACAAAAATATGAAGAGCTTAAAGACTTCAGAGAAAAAGTAAACACCACGGAAACCAAAAACGCTCTAGTGTATCTTGCTAGATATGAAATTCCTTCTTTTTTTACAAGCTTTGATGGATTTAATACCAACACTTATCAATCTATGATAAACACAGGTAAACTATACATTTTAGAAAGAAATTTTAGAGATGCCATACAAGCACATTCTAAAGAGCAACTTAACGTTTCTATTCAACATCAAAAAATGAGTGATCACTATTGGGAGGCTATCAGAACATACGCCAGAAAATATACAACACCTGCCGACTTTATTTTTATAAAAAATGAAAAGTTACAAGATATCATTTGGGAAAACGCCAACTATCCAAACCTGCTTCAAGATTTAAATTCATGGGGTACTAATAAATCCAATTATTATAGAAATGCGATAAGGGATTTTAGCCAAATTCTTAACCAAACAAATAAAATTTTAAAAGACTATTACAACTATTAAAACTTGATGAAATTCTTCCGTTATATTCGCAAAAACTTACTTATGGAAAATAAAATCTTTTGTCATCCTATGTTTGCAAAAGGATAGAATTTATAATTATTATTTTAGATGAATATTAATAAAAAGGAGAAAGAGCAAGACAATAACTTGTCATTAGTTTAAAAAACAGAGCGGAATGCTTGTCCCTTTCTCCTGGTGCTTAAAGTTTGAACAGTTCATTAGGCTTCGAGCCTGTATTTAGGATTGATAAACAAAAAGCACATTTAAAACATTTGTCATGAGTAAAGTTATGGGAATCGACATTAGTAAACAAACATTTGATGTTAGTTTTAGGGAAGGGAACAAATTATTGCATAAAGTTTATGCCAATAATTTAAGAGGGTTTAAAAAGTTCATTGGAAGCAGTTATTGTAAAAGTGATTCCATGGTCGTTATGGAGGCTTCAGGGCCTTACTACGTTTGTCTAGCAAGTTATCTGTATGATAATGCCATTAAGGTCTGTGTGGTCAACCCGTTAATGGTAAAGCGGTTTGGCCAGATGAAATTTTATCGTGCTAAAACAGATAAAAAAGATGCTGGCATTATTATGGAATATGGCGAGACAGAGATAAGATCGCTTTCATTATGGCAACCGGAAGCAAAGGGCGTTCAAAGCTTAAAACAAATGCGGACAACAGTTGAATTGTTACATAAACAATTACGTCAAAGCAAGAATCAATTGTCAGCATTTAAAAGCTCTGGTGCCTTAAGCCATGAAGTGGAAAAGGGGCTAAAAAGCGTTATAGGGACATTGGAAAAGACAATATGCAAGATAGAAGACCGGATGTTGGTTATTTGTAATGCTTGTTATAAAGAAAGCTTGGAACTGGTAACTTCCGTACCGTGTATAGGAGAAAAAACAGCGATGATGCTCATTGCCATAACAGATGATTTTAGCAAGTTCAAGCATTATAAACAGTTAACTGCCTATGTGGGGTTTGCTCCAAGGGTCTATCAGTCAGGAACGAGTGTTAGGGGAAAAGGACATATCTGTAAAATGGGCAGATCACAGACAAGAAAATTATTATACATGTGCAGTTGGACAGCTAAAAGATATAATAAAGCCTGTCGGGAAATGTACGAAAGATTAAAAGCTAAAGGAAAACCAGAAAGGGTTATAAAAGTGGCCATAGCAAACAAGCTGTTAAAACAAGTTTTTGCGGTAGCGACTTCAAAACAAAAATATATAGAAAATTATCAACCAAATATTTGTATTTAAGCACAGTTCATTCC
>JBBKXS010000066.1:0-4109 GCA_037969605.1 Flavobacteriaceae bacterium | reverse complement strand
CGTTTGGGTTGCCACAGGCTGGTCTGTTTCAGTTGTTCGGGAAAAGCGGATGTATCATTGGTTAGGTCAAAAGCTTCAACACTTAACATGGCAGAACTGGTGTGATGACCATGTGTACTTCCAGGGGTTCTATAATCAAATCGATTGATGATCACATCAGGTTGAAATTGTCGAATAGCCAGAACAACATCGCTCAACACCTCTTCCTTTTGCCAAAGAGTAAGTGTTTCTTCTGGGCTTTTAGAATATCCAAAATCGTTGGCTCGGGTAAACAATTGTTCTCCACCATCAATACGTCGTGCTGCTAATAATTCTTCGGTACGAATAACTCCTAATAATTCTCCTATTTCTGGACCTATAAGATTTTGTCCACCGTCGCCTCGCGTCATTGATAGATATGCCATACGCGCTTTGATTTCGTTAGAAAAGTAGGAGATCAAACGTGTGTTTTCATCATCTGGATGAGCCCCCACATATAATACTGAACCTAAAAAGTTAAGCTTTTTAATGGATTCAAAAATTTCTGAACTGTTAGGTTTTTTAGGCTGTTGGGCGATTAAAAGCGTGGAAGTAAAAAAAAATAAAAAGATAAAATAAAAAACTTTTTGCATGATAAATTTAGTTAGCCAAAACCAAATATAATAAAGTAAAGCAGCCTATTCGGTGCTTTTAATGTTTCTTTAACGTTGATTACATCAAATCTGTGCCATCTTCAAATTCGTCAATGGCATCTTTTTCCACCAAGGTTACCCCTTTTTGTAACATTAGATTATTGGGATAAGTTACCAAATTGCCATTATCCAACCTTAAATGTAAATGAAACGCTCTAATATCTTCAATAATAGCTTCAAAGGGGAAATCTTTATCATGTATTTCAATCTTGTCTCCAACTTTATAAGGGAATGAAAAAAACATGATAATACCAGAAGTGATATTGCTTAAAATGGACCAGACTGCAAACAAACCAATACCAATGACGGCAAAAACTGAAGAAAATATCAATCCCAATTCTTTTAATTCCGTTCCAAAAATAAAGGACTCAATAATAATGGCGATTAAAAACAAGGTTACCGTGACATAACGGGAAATTAATCTGATCCGTGCATCATTAACACCACTTTTACGGCCAATCTTTCTAATCAATGTATGACTGATAAATCGTACTATAAACAAAAACAGAAGTACAAAGCCAGTAATGATAAATTCAGTTTTATAGGTTTCAAACATTTGAAAACAATTAACAATTAAGATTATAAAGATAGTATACAAAACTAAAAAGCACTAGACTGTTTTATATTTTATTCACTAATTAAGCCATTGAGTGTTTTGTATACCAAATGTGTGGGCAAACCCATGACATTAAAATATGAGCCTTCAATATGTGTGATACCTATTTTCCCAATCCACTCCTGAATGCCATAAGCTCCTGCTTTGTCAAAGGGTTTGAAGGTGTCTATATAAAAACGTATTTCATCGTCACTCAATGCCTTAAAAGTGACTTTTGTGGTGGCATTTACCGTTTTTTGAAATTTTGATGTAGTAAAACAAACCGAAGTAACCACTTCATGCGTTGTATTGCTCATGGACCTTAGCATTTGAAAAGCCTCAGATGTGTTTTTCGGTTTTCCCAATGCTTTATTTTCATGCCAAACAATGGTATCGCTTGTAATAAGAATATCATGATCTTTAAGTTCATCCTTAAACGGAATGGCTTTAAGCTGTGCCAGATAATCGCTAATTTCATAATGGCGCAATCGTTCAGGGAATTCTTCGATCACCGGTTTTAAACGAATTTCAAAATCCAGACCCAAATCTTTAAAAAATTGTTGCCTTCTAGGTGAACCAGAAGCCAAAATGATATGATATTTTGAAAGATTTTCGTGAAACATTATGAAGTTAAAATATATCTGTAAAGTAGAAGTGACAACATACCCAAGAGCATCACAATCTTTAAAAGATCACTGATATGATGAAAGTTTTTTTTGGTTTCGGCATGAAACGATTTAATGGTAATATATATTAAAGGCGCCACTATAAATACTAAAAAATAACCAATAGCAATAGGTTGTTTATAAAGATAGGTTACCATATAATAAACCACTGCTAGAAGTGGAATTAGCGATAAGACAAAAAGTATTTTTGTGGCCCGTTCCCTGCCAATTGCGATAGGCAAGGTGTTCATTCCAGCTTTATGATCGCCATCAATATCCTCAATATCTTTGGCAATTTCTCTAACCAAATTGATCAAAAATGCAAATAGGGCATAATCCAAAATGATTTTAAAAAATGTAAGCTGCGTGGTTTGGTTTTGAGGAGTGATGACTGGCAATAGTTCAAATAAACCAACAATAATAATGCTCAAGGCCACCATAACGGAAACAACAATATTTCCAATGATAAGCACCTGTTTTAAATAGGAAGCATATACATAAAGCAAAGCCGAAATAATCACAAATAGGGCGAAAAATCCATTTTTACCAACTAAATTGGACAAATAAAATCCAATTCCAACCCCAATAACCTTCAATACAATAAATAGATTATTGGCACTTTTTTCTGAAATGGTTTTTCCAATTATCACTTTATCCGGCTTGTTGACTATATCGGTTTCAACATCATAAATATCATTGATAATATTTCCTGCTGCGGCTATACAAAGTGTAGACAAAATCAGCAGCGAAAATCCAAACCAATTTAAAGCCGTAATAACCCCAAAAGGCCCAAATAATGCATATTTAATTAGCACTTGTACTAAGGCAATCATCAATAGGTTTTTCCAGCGGATAAGGTTTAAAATATTCAATGGTTGTTGGTTGTTAGTTGTTAGTTGTTAGTTGTTAGCTTTTAGCTGTTAGCTGTTAGTTGTTGGTTGTTGTTTTTGAATTATATCGAAAAAAATAAAAATGAATCAGTCATACTTCGCATCATAATGTCCATTCCATTTGCCCTGAACTTTTAGCACTTGTTCAATAACATCTCTAACGGCGCCTTTGCCGCCATTTTTATGGGACACATATTTTGAAATCACTTTAATTTCCTGAACAGCATCCTGAGGACAACAAGGCAAACCAACCATTTTCATCACTGGATAATCAGGAATGTCGTCACCCATGTACAGTACATTTTCAGATTTTATGTTGTAGATATCCAAATACTCTTCCAATTGTTCTATTTTATTATGGGATCCAAGGTATATATCTGTAATTCCTAATCCTTTCAATCTAGCTCTTACCCCTTCATTGGTACCACCAGAAATGACACAAACATTGTAACCGGCATCAATGGCTGTTTTCAATGCGAAACCATCTTTAGTGTGCATCGTTCTTAACAATTCGCCAGAAGTAGTTAAGGTTACAGTTCCATCGGTCAACACACCGTCTACGTCAAATATAAAAGTAGTAATGTGATTTAGATATTCTTTATAGCTTTTGTCTCCCATGCGTTTTTCTAATAGAATCGGTTAGTAGCTCATAAATAATTTTATGATCCTTGTTTTCAATAAGTTTTAAATGTTTTTTAATGGTCTTGTTATCCCGACGAATTGCAGGTCCAGTTTGTGCAGCAAAGGGCGATAAGGTTTGGACTTTTTTTGCTGTTTCCAAAATCAAGGGTTTTAATACGTCGAAGCTTATTCCTTTAGCATCACTAATTTCGTGCGCAATTCTGTACAATTGATTTGTGAAATTATTGACATAAACTGCTGAAAGATGAAGGATTTGCCGCTGCTCGGTATTGATTTTATAATAAGGACTTCCAATGGCTTCTGCCAGATCTTTTAAAATTTGTAGGTCGCTTTTCCCCAAGGTTTCAATACAAATGGGAACATCTTTGAAGTCAATTTCAGAATCTTTTGATAAGGTTTGGAGCGGATAGAAAACCCCTCGTCCGTTCTTTTTGTCCAGATCATGGATACCTACACTTCCAGATGTATGTACTACTAATTTATTTTGAAAAGTAAGCTGTGAAGACAAATCTGAAATGGCATCATCGCTAATGGCCAAAATATAAATATCGGCATCAACCAGTTTAGAAATTTCATTGGTAATGGCGACACTATTTGCAAAAGGCTCTATACGCTTTAATTCCCGATTGAACCATTGAGAAACAGA
>JBBKXS010000065.1:0-9715 GCA_037969605.1 Flavobacteriaceae bacterium | reverse complement strand
TCATATATTTTGCAATAGTTTCTGCTACCTCAGATTGAATATTAAAAATTTCACCATCGTTCCATTTTACAGAATACTTTTCAGACCATAATAGTTTATCATTTGGTCCGTCTATCAATTGAAAATTAATTTTGATGCTATTTCCGGATTTTTGGAATCCAGATTCTAAAACATAATGGACATTAAGTTCATTGGCTATTTCGGGCATGGATTTTTGCTTATCTTTATAATGTAGTCTGGATGTTAATGAAATAACTTTACTGATACCTTTAATTTTTGAGAGTCTAGATATTATAGCATTTGTCATCGCATCACTAAAGACGTCATTATCAGTAACTTCACTCATGTTTGTAAATGGGAGTACGGCAATGGAGAAATCAATGGGGTTGGAATTTTCCTTTACTGAAATTACGGTTTCATCAGAATGTGTGAATTTGTAATATGTAAAGCTAACAACTAAAATTAGTACCAATGCGCCAATGATATAAGTTTTGAGTTCGTGCAATGATCTCTTAATGGTGATCGTTTTGGAGTTTTCAATTAATGGTTGTTTATCCTCGTTCTCTTCATTGCTTAATGGATTTCTAAATTTCACTTCCCCTGGTGGATAACCATAAAATTCCCTGAAACTTGTATTAAAATAAGTTGGGCTACCAAACCCGACACGGTAAGCAATCTCTGAAGCCGTTGCCACATTGTCCCGGAGCATCTCCATGGCCTTTTCCAATCGGTATTCACGAATGTATTGGCTTGTGGATTTGCCAGTTATGACATTCATTTTGCGGTGGAGTTGGGAACGGCTCAATCCTAGTTCGGCGGTCAGTGCTTCAACACCAAACTGCTCGTCTTCCAAATGGGCTTCTATAAGCTCATCCAGTTGCTTTATAAATGTTTGGTTCATGGAAAGCTCGTTGGTCATTTTTTCGTAAGTACTCAAAGAAGGTCAAATTACATGGTAGACGGAATACCAAGATAAGAAATTTTAAGAAGAATTGAATTTATAATTTTAAATGCGTTTTCTTAAGTATATGATCCCAAATAAGTTAATCATTAAAAAAAAGCGCAACCTTTTTAGGTTGCGCTTCCAAACAGATGTTATGAGTTAATTACATAGCTCCCCACTCTTTAAGGGAATCTTTGTTCATTTTTACATAATCGGCATTTCCAGCAGCTTCGGATGCAGCCAAAGATTTTTTTGCAATCTCAATGGCCGCTTTTTTATCACCAGCTTTTGCATAGATTAAAGACTGTTGTCTCAATTGCCAAAAAGGCGCTTTATCGCCAGCCATTGAAATTGCTTTGTCAATCCAAGTTTTCGCCTGATTGATATCTTTTCCTTCTTGGAAATAATAAACGGCTGAAGAATAGTAATCATTTGCTCCTGGTCCAGCCATTGCCTTTTTGATACTTTCAACCACGGCATCATCTGTAGGAACACTAAATGGTATTGAAACTAAAGTTTTGTCCCAGTAAAAATTTAGTGATGCACCATTGTTGGTTAAATCATTAATGCCAACAGAGAACGATTCTATGCTAAATGGAAGCACACTTGTTTTTGCGGTTGTTCGTGCAGCGACTTTAGCCTCATCCCAATCTTGAGGTACTCCACCTCCAAAATGATCTTTATAGAAAATCACTTCCCAGCTTTCGGCTTCCGGTTTTGTTAATATGGCATAAGATCCGGCTTTAATTGTCTGGCCATCTACAGTAACATCGTTGCTAAAAGTTATTTTCGTATTGGCATTTGCTCCAGTTCTCCACATTTTTCCATAAGGTACAAGGTCTCCAAAAATTACTCTTCCTTTTACTCCGGGACGTGAGTATTCGATGGAAACATCGGTCAATCCAACCACTTGTTCCACTTTTGCAAAAGGACTTGGTGCTGGTGTTTGTATTTGTGCATTTATCGCGTAAGACAATGAAAATGCTAATGTAAGTAATAGAATTTTTTTCATGTTTTTAAGAAATTATGGATTAGGCAATAAAGTTACAAATTACAAAATCTCCTTTTTGTTAATAAAACCTTAAAATAAGACTTTTTGTTTGGTTTGATTTGTTACACGTTATCTTCCAACTGGTTGACCTCAACGCTCTGAATATTCAATAACACTTATAATTTAATAATTATTTGACTTGGCTATATCAATATAATACCCATAATGAAGATTGAAGATGTAAGATTGGTAATCTAAAAACTTAACCAAACAGTTGCGCAACAAAATATGCTGCAGCGGCGGCAATAATGCCTATTGACATCACTTTTAATGCTCCCTTTATCAGGGGTTGCCCTGTGACCTTACTTTTAAAGTATCCAAAAATAAATAAACAAATTACCGTTAAAATTGTGGAGCTGATAAGCCCGTCATGTGGAGTATCTGTAAAGATGTACCCCAATAAAGGTATTAAACCTCCAGCCACATAGGCCAATCCAATGGTCAAACCACTGTTTCTTGTCCGATGGATATTGGGTTTTTCAAGTCCGAGTTCAAACTTCATCATAAAATCCACCCATTTGGTCTTATCCTTCACAAGTTCTTCAACAATCAAATTTTGGGAATTCGCTCAAACCGTAATCAGCAAACACCTTCCTGACCTCTTCTTTTTCCTTTTCAGGAACTAATTCTATTTCTTCATATTCACGCTTTAATTCGGCATCATAATGCTCAATTTCGGTTTTACCTGCCAGATATCCACCCAGTCCCATAACTATCAATACTGCTACAATTTCTGCAATACCCGCGTAATAATAATATCATTGGTGGATACGGCAGCACCGAGTCCGGCAGTCAATGCAAAAGGCACAGTAAAACCATCAGCAAGCCCAATAACAGAATCGGTTATAAAATTCGAATTTTTAAGATGCTCCTCTTGTGATGTGTCATTCCGTTTTCGATTAAGCATTAATTGGTTATTTGAAACTCATTTTAATTTAAAAGAATATATGCGCCAATACCTGATAGATACCCTAAAAGGGCTAAAAAGGATATCCTCTTTAAATACCAAATAAAATCAATTTTAAAAATTCCCATGATGGCTACACCTGCAGCCGAACCAATAATAAGAATGCTGCCTCCTGTACCGGCACAATAGGCCAATAATTCCCAAAAATCATGATCAACAGGATAAACGCTCATTGGATACATGCCCATGGCACCTGCAACCATTGGCACGTTGTCAATAACCGCTGAAAGCAAACCAATAAAAGTATTGATCATATAGATACTATCAAAATTGGCATCCAATACCTGTGAAAGTTGCAGAAGATGGCCTCCAATTTGTAAGGCCGCCACTGCCATCAATATCCCTAGAAAAAACAAAATACTTGGTGTGTCTATTCTTTGGAGTATCCCTACTATTGACAAGGCCTTTTTATGCTCAACATTCTTTTTTCGGTGCAAAATTTCGGTAAGAATCCAAATGACGCTTAAGCCAAATAAAATCCCCATAAAAGGTGGCAAATGGGTAATGGTTTTAAATATGGGCACAAAAAGCAAAGCTCCAATACCGACACCAAATATGAGTGTTTTATCAAATTTACTAACCTTATTATGATCTGATATATGAAGTATATCAGTTACATTATCAGATTTCAAATTTCCCTTAAGCCTCAAACCCAAAATAGTAAGTGGGACAAGCATACAAACCAAGCTCGGAATAAAAATTTCGGTGATGATATTGGTTGTGGTAATTTGTCCGCCTATCCACAACATGATTGTAGTAACGTCGCCAATGGGTGACCAAGCTCCTCCTGCATTTGCTGCAATGATAACCATACCGGCAAAAACCCATAAATCGTTTTTGTTTTTAATCATTTTTCTTAATAGAGTCGCCATTACTATAGCTGTGGTAAGATTATCCAAAGCAGCCGACAGAAAAAAAGTGATAAACGACAGCGCCCAAAGCAATTTACTGCGGCTAGTCAATTTAATCTTGTCTGTTATTATTGTGAAGCCTTCGTGGGCATCAATCAACTCAACAATAGTCATAGCGCCCAACAAAAAGAATAGGATTTCCGAAATATCACCAATTTGTGTTAGTAACGATTCCGATATAAATTCCAAGGCATTTGCTTCAGTCAGATTAGGAAACATGACATCTCTTCCAAAAATGAGCAAGACCCAACACAGTACTCCAATTAAAAGCGCCGATGCCGTTTTGTTGATGTTAATATAGTGCTCCAGTGCAATGGCCAAATATCCAATGCCAAATACTAAAATGATTGCTAAATACATAATGAAGGATAAAAATTAAATTATTTCTTAAATGGCCTAATAATTAAACCCAAAGGTTTGTCATATGTAAAATAATTGACTGCCCAATTCAAAAAAGCCACAAATTTATTTCTAAAACCAACTAGTGACATGATATGGACGAACATCCATACAAACCATGCAAACGCTCCTTGAAATTTCCAATTTGGTAAATCAACAACTGCTTTTTTTCTTCCAATAGTAGCCATGGTCCCCCTATCATGATAAACAAAGGTTTGCAAAGGTTTATTATTAATTTTATTAAGGATGTTTTTAGCCAAAAGTTTGCCTTGTTGCTGTGCTACGGAAGCCAACATAGGGAGCCCTTTGGGGTTCTCGTCATTCGCACAA
This sequence comes from Flavobacteriaceae bacterium, assembly GCA_037969605.1. Lineage (GTDB taxonomy): Bacteria > Bacteroidota > Bacteroidia > Flavobacteriales > Flavobacteriaceae > Geojedonia. Next base: position 5,114 of record JBBKXS010000065.1, on the reverse strand, counting down.
GCGGCAACATCACCAATGGCAAAAACTGAATGGGTATGCAATACTTGATTGAACTCATCAACCAAAATCCGATTTCCAGAAATGATACTTTCATTAGGAAGGCCTTCAATAGGTGCCCCTTTAACCCCTGCTGTCCAAATTACAGTATCGGTATAAAAAACGTTTCCATGAATATCAGTTAATTTATCATTTTCGTATGAATTGATCCTTGAGTTTAAATTCACATTAATGCCCATTTGCTGTAAATATTCCAAACTTTTTGCAGAAGCTTCATCTGACATCACTTTTAACAATCTATCATTGGCTTCATATAAATTGATATGCATTTTAGAAATATCCAAATCTGGAAAATCCTTTGGTACAACATATTTTTTCATTTCTGCTAAAGCTCCTGCCATTTCAATACCTGCTGGTCCTCCTCCAATAATTGCAATGCTTAAAATTTCGGATAAGGTTTCATTTTTAGGTTTTGACAATGCCTTTTCAAGGTTTTGAAAAATAAAATTTCTGATATTTAAGGCATCAGGAATAGATTTAAGTGTAAAGAGTTCACTTCTTACAGATTCAAAATTGAAAAAATTGGTTTGACTGCCCGTGGCGATAATAAGATGATCATATGAAAAAATTCCAGTAGACGTTTGTAGTTTTTTGGATTTTGTATCAACAGATTCAACTTCTGCCATTCTAAAACGTACATTTTTATAACCCCTAAAAATCCGTCTCACTGGGTATGCAATACTATAAGGTTCCAAACCACCAGTTGCAATTTGATACATTAAAGGCTGAAAGTTGTGATAATTGTTTTGGTCGATCAATAATACATCTACATTTTTGTTTTTAAAAGACTTTGCCATGGCCACGCCACCAAAACCTGCACCAATAATTACAATCCTATTTTTGTTAACCATATTCTTTGAGGCCTTTAATGAATTTTAATTAAAGGTATAAATATTTGATCATTTTATAGTGGGAAAAAGAAATTCAATTCCATATTCTAAAAACTCTTCTATCCTACTCTTTTGGTATAGTGTCCCAACCAGAGTACGATGATAGAAAACCTTTAAATCAGTCTTATAATGGGTATAATATATTTTACTAAATAATAGATTCTCAAATTATTATAAAGTAACTTCGTAACCGCATTTGATAAAAAAATAAATGTGATGATAATTAATTCATAAAAACTATAACCCTACATGTTGTAGTATAAGTACATAAATAATGGCAGAGAAAAAAGATTTGGATTTCACTTATAGTACCATCGACGAAATTTTTCGTTTGAGTATGGGTGAAACTGGTGATTATAGTGGTGCAAAATACGATGGTGATTTTTCGATGTCTTTGGAAGACGCTCAAAAAGCAAAGCATAAATTTATAGCGGATAGTCTTAACATCAAAAAAGGTACTAAAGTGCTTGATATGGCTTGTGGATGGGCACCATTTACTAGATATATTGTAGAAGAAAGAGAAGCAATAAGTATTGGTTTAACTTTATCGCAGGGTCAAGCGAATGCCTGCCAGAAAAACGGGTTTAATGTTTTAGTGAAAGACTGTCGATACATTAAACCAGAAGACTACGGTATGTTTGATGCCATTACCTGTATTGGTGGATTAGAACATTTTTGTTCTGTTGAAGAGTGGCAACAAGGAAAACAAGAAAAAGTATATAGTGATTTTTTTAAAACTCTTTACAACTTGCTGCCTGTTGGAGGGCGTTTTTATATGCAAACCATGACCTTTAGTAAAAATATGATCGATTTTGAGGAATTGGATGTCAATGCTGAAAAAGATTCCACAGCCTATATTATGGCATTAATGGTGAAACAATTTCCGGGTTCGTGGCTTCCTTATGGTCCTGAAATGGTCATACGCAATGCCGAACCTCATTTTAAATTAATTTCTCAAAGCAGTGGCCGATTGGATTATATAGAAACCATTGGTCAGTGGAGAAAAAAGTTTAGAAAATTTAGTTTGAAAAAATATGGGTTGTACCTATCCCTTATTCCAAAATATATCACCGATAAAGAATTCAGACATTTAGTTGCCATATTTAAAGTAAGCCCTAACCGAGTTTGCTTCGAGCGCGAAGTTATGGATCATTACCGGTTGGTATTTGAAAAAGTTTAGTAAATACAAACAATTTATCTTATCTTTGCGGCGTTATGTAGCTAGATAGCTTTCATTTTTTTAATCTATTCCCGTTTTAATTAAATTTTTGCTCTCCAAAGTGAATTAATAGCAATTGTGACTACATCCCTTTTTGCCAAGGACTAGAATAGTTAGTTTCATATATTTGGCAATAACCTAAAGTAAAAATATTATTATACATCCAAAATTTTCTAAAGCAACGGGCGCTGAATTTTCAAAAGTGCTAAGAAAAAGAGTCAAAACCTATTTCGAAAAAAATGCTACGAATAAAAACGCTAATAGTAGTATGGTTGGCAAAACCATATTAATGCTTTCTGTTTTTTTTGTTCCATTAATTATTATAAATATTGGAATTATATCAAGTCCTTGGCTTCTTTTTTTGATGTATATCCTAAGTGGATTGGGAATGGCCGGTATAGGTATGGGAATAATGCATGACGCCATACATGGGTCTTACTCCAATAATCGAAAGATCAATACGCTACTTGGATACACTTTTAACCTCATTGGAGCGAACGCTACCGTTTGGAAAATACAACACAACGTGCTTCATCATACCTTTACAAATATTGAACATTCTGATGATGATATTAATGCTCCATTTTTTTTAAGATTTTCGCCTCATGCCAAAAAATATTGGTCTCACCAATTTCAACATCTCTATATTTGGTTTTTTTATGGTTTAGCTACCATTTCATGGGTAACAACCAAAGATTTTGTTAGGCTTAATCGTTATCATAACATGGGGTTTTTAGATCAAAAAAATGAATTCAGAAATGCCTTATTAAGTATGATAGGATGGAAATTATTATACTATTCGTATGCCTTAATTATACCACTTATAATGGTGCCATTGCCATGGTGGATTATAGTATTAGCATTTTTAAGTATGCATTTTGTTACCGGACTCTTAATAAGTATTGTTTTTCAGGTTGCCCATATCATGCCGAGTGCCGAGTTTCCGCTTCCTGATAAAAATGGCCTGATTGCCGGTGATTGGTATACACATCAATTTGCAACCACGTGTAATTATTCACCAAAAAGCCGACTTTTTACTTGGCTAATAGGAGGTCTAAATTATCAAATTGAACATCATTTATTGCCAGGAGTTTGCCATATTCATTACAAAGAATTATCTAAAATTGTAATCCACACCGCCGAAGAATACGGCATGCCTTATCATTCCAACAAAACTTTTTTTTCTGCCATATGGGCTCACGCAAAAATGCTGCGAACTTTAGGGAATATGCCACAAGTTCCTGTATTAACTTAAACTTAAATCTATCCAAATAGTTAATTTTTATTCCAATCAATGCATTTTATACGTTAAATTGCTGTAAAATAACCATTGGATTGTCATTCGACTTTTGTAATTAAAATCTTATCTTTAAGAAATTTAAATTCAAACCTAATGACAACCAAAAACACGCTGTTAGTCCTTGCAATGATTACAATGGGGCTTTCCTTCTCCCAAACCAAACTCAACAACACCAAAAAAGCCGTTATGGCTTCTGTAGAAAAGCATAAAACAAATCTTATCCAAATTAGTGACGAGATTTGGGCATTGGCAGAAACAGCTTTTGAAGAAAACCAATCTTCAAAAATCTTGGCAGATTATGCCGAAGCTCAAGGTTTTAAAGTAGAACGTGGCGTTGCCGGTGAACCCACCGCTTTTGTGGCCACTTATGGCTCTGGGAGACCAGTGATCAGTGTTCTGGGCGAATTTGATGCGCTTCCAGGCCTATCTCAAAAAACCGAACCCACCAAGAACCCTATAACAGAAGGCAACCCTGGCCACGGTTGTGGCCATAACCTTTTTGGCGCGGCTAGTTTGGGTGCCGCTATAGCCATTAAAGAACAAATTGAAAATGGGACATTTAAAGGAACTGTTAAGTTTTTTGGAACGCCTAGTGAGGAAAAATATTTTGGTAAAATCTGGATGGTGAAAGCCGGTTTATGGGATGATGTCGATGTCAACATTAGCTGGCATCCTAAGGCTAATATAGCAGCCGATGTGCAAAGCACCTTGGCACTCATAGATTTTAAAATAGAATTTTACGGTCAGGCAGCCCATGCCTCCATGGATCCTTGGAACGGACGTTCGGCTTCTGACGCTTTGGAACTTTATGCTACTGGGATCAATTATTACAGGGAACACGTAAGACCAACCGTAAGGATGCATTATGACATACAGGATGCAGGAAAAGTGGTGAATGTGGTACCCGATTATGCTCGAATTTGGGTGCGGATAAGGGACAGTAAACGAACTGGGATGTTACCCGTTTATGAACAAGTTAAAAAAATGGCCGAAGGTGCCGCTATTATGGCCAATGTTGATTATAAATTCTCTTTGATATCTGGGATTTATGAAACCTTGGTGAACCGAGAAGGTGGAAAAATCATGCAGTCCAATTTAGAACTTTTGGGGCCCATCACTTATACCGAAGATGAGATTGCTTTTGGTAAAAAAATACAGGAATCCACTGGGAAACCTCAGGTGGGTTTTGACAGTAGCATAAAACCTCTTGAGGAAACCTTGGAAGATCCGGGAGGTGGCTCCACCGATGTTGGCGATGTGAGTTGGAACGTGCCCAATATTAATTTATATGTCACTACCGCTCCAAAAGATACGCCTTGGCACTCTTGGGCCGTTGTGGCCTGTGGTGGCATGAGTATTGGCCATAAAGGCATGGTCTATGCCGCCAAAGCTATGGCAATGACTATGGCCGATCTTTTTGAAAAACCCGATTTGGTTGCCAAAGTGAAGGCCGAATATAAAGAGCGCAAAGGTGACGAAGTCTATGAGGCCATGATTCCAGAGGGTCCTCCACCAATTAATAATAAAGGGAATTAATTGGTATCAATCTCAAAATAATTATTAAAACAAGTATTATGAAACTCATTTTTAAGATCTGTATGTTGTCTTTCCTATCCGCATGTTCAGAACCTCAAACCTACGACAAAGT
>JBBKXS010000064.1:0-14573 GCA_037969605.1 Flavobacteriaceae bacterium | reverse complement strand
TGCCAAGTTACCATGTCCTACTACACGACGTGAATTACCGCGAATTGGTCTTGCTTCACATGTTGAAAAATGAGGGAAGTTATAATGCAAATAGCAACGTACTACACCTTCAAACGATGGCATATCGATTTGGTTCGCTACTCTAGAGGTGCCGAGCGTTACAGTTGCTAGCGCTTGTGTTTCTCCACGAGTAAAGATTGCAGAACCATGCGTTGATGGTAGATAATCTATTTCACACCAAATTGGTCTAATTTCATCAGTCTTACGACCATCTAAGCGTAAACCTTCATTTAAGGTCAAATCACGAATTGCAGATTTTTCAGCTTTATAATAATATTTAGATACCATTCCTCCATAATCAGCCAATTCTTCTTCAGAAAATGTAGCCTTAATGTCTTCTTTAATAGCATCAAAAGCAGCACTGCGTTCATGTTTTGCAGAACCTGCTTTAGCAATAGCATACACTTTATCATATGCCATATCATGAATTTTCTTCGCTAAATCTTCATCTTCACGTTCTGCCTCATATTCACGAACGGCTTTCTTACCGAATGCTTTTGCTAATTTTTCTTGAGCAGCACATTGTACTTTAATAGCTTCATGTGCAAACTTAATGGCATCTGCCATTTCTTCTTCCGAAATTTCACCCATTTCACCCTCAACCATCATTACTGAATCTGCAGATGCACCAATCATCATATCGATGTCTGATTCTAATAACTGTGCTCTTGTTGGGTTGATAATAAATTCACCATTTACACGTCCAACGCGTGCTTCCGAAATGGCACATTCAAATGGAAAGTCTGATAGTTGAATCGCCGCAGAAGCTGCCAATCCGGCCATGGCATCAGGCATCACATCGTCATCATGAGACATTAACTGGATCATAACTTGTGTTTCGGCATGATAATCTTTTGGAAATAATGGACGTAAAACACGGTCAACAAGACGCATCGTTAATACTTCTCCATCACTTGGTCTCGCTTCTCTTTTAAAGAAACCTCCAGGATAACGTCCTGAAGCGGCAAATTTCTCGCGATAATCTACCGTTAATGGTAAAAAGTCAACATCACTTTGTTTGTAATTGGAAACAACTGTACATAACAACATACATTTTCCAGATTGTACAACAACAGAACCATGGGCCTGTTTTGCTAATTTTCCGGTTTCGATGGAAATCGTACGTCCATCACCAAGGTCAATGACCTCTCTAAAAACTTTTGGAATCATAAATTTTTTAATTCTAATCCCGACATTCATGGTCGGAATATGGTTAAACAATGGTCGTTGTGTTGTTGTAGTTGTTGTGTGAGACCAATGAAAAACTATAATAAGCTTCTTATCTTGCGAAGTTTAAACTCTTACGCTTGAGTAAAAGGTAAACAAAAAACCACGCAATTTGGCGTGGTCTTTTCATGATTATTTTCTTAATCCTAATTCTTTTACTATGGCACGATATCTTAAGACATCTTTTTTAGTTAAGTAATCCAGTAAAGATCTACGTTTACCAACTAATTTTACCAATGAACGCTCTGTATTAAAATCTTTACGATTGTTTTTTAAATGTTCAGTTAAGTGAATAATTCTGTGAGTAAATAATGCAATCTGACCTTCAGCAGAACCTGTGTTCTTTGCATCTTTACCATGTTTTTTAAAGAGTTCCTCTTTAAGTTCTTTTGTTAAATACATTCCAATATTATTTAAATGATTTTTATGTACGCTGAAAGATTTTCTTTCAGGCGGCAAATATAGTAAATTTTAATGATTTACAAGGGGTTTTATTAAAAAAGGAAATGTGACTTAGAGGTCATTTTCATTATACTCTTAACGGTTGATTTGTAATCAAATCAAGATACTGATTGATTTTGTGCTTTAAATCTTTTCTGTGTGAGATGAAATCCAAAAAGCCATGTTCCAATAAAAATTCGGCCGTTTGGAAGCCTTCAGGAAGCTCTTGTCCTGTAGTGTCCCTAACGACTCGTGGTCCTGCAAACCCAATTAATGCCCCTGGTTCGCTGATGTTGATATCTCCCAACATGGCAAAAGAGGCGGTTGTACCGCCTGTAGTAGGGTCTGTACATAATGAAATGTAAGGGATTCCTGCTTCCGAAAGTTGGGCTAATTTTACAGAGGTCTTGGCAAGTTGCATCAAAGATAAAGCTGCTTCCATCATTCGAGCTCCTCCAGATTTTGAAATAATTACGAACGGGATTTTATTTTTTAAAGCATAATCTGCTGCTCTCGCAATTTTTTCACCAACAACACTACCCATTGATCCTCCAATAAAAGAAAAATCCATACATGCAATCACCAAATTTTTCCCTTTAGATTTGCCTACTGCTGTTCTCACGGCATCTTTAAGATGTGTTTTCTCTTGTGCAGCTTTTAATCGATCAGGATATTTTTTAGTATCCACAAATTTTAATGGATCTTTTGATTCTAATTTGGCATCCAATTCTTTAAACTTATTGTCGTCAAATAAAATTTCAAAATATTCTTTACTACCAATTCTTACATGGTAACCGTCTTCTGGACTAACATAAAAATTTCTTTCTAGCTCGTCAGTATCAATAATTTTTCCTGTTGGAGATTTGTACCACAGCCCTTTTGGAGTGTCTTTTTTCTCCTCGGTAGTGGTAGTAATACCCTTTGTTTTTCTTTTAAACCAAGACATTAAAAGTAATTTTAATTAGTAGTTAGTTAGAATACAAAGTTATAAAGTATTTACATTATTAAGGTCCTCAAATGCTTTTTTTAATCTAGCGACAAAAGTCTCCTCACCTTTACGTAACCAAACTCTTGGATCATAATACTTTTTGTTAGGAGAGTCTGGTCCTTCTGGATTACCGATTTGAGATTTAAGGAAGTCAGCTTTTTCGTTCATATAGTCACGAATACCACTCATAAATGCATATTGCATATCGGTATCAATATTCATTTTAATAACGCCATAACCAATAGCTTCCCTTATTTCTTCAACGGTAGAACCAGATCCGCCATGAAATACAAAATCGATATGGTTATGACCGACTCCATATTTTTTCGAAATATAATCCTGAGAGTTTTTAAGGATCTTTGGAGTTAATTTTACGTTGCCCGGTTTGTAAACGCCATGAACATTTCCAAAAGCAGCGGCAACGGTGAATTGGTTACTTATTTTGCTCAATTCTTCATAAGCATAAGCCACTTCTTCGGGTTGTGTATATAATTTTGAATCGTCAACATCACTATTATCAACACCATCTTCCTCGCCTCCGGTAATTCCTAATTCAATTTCCAAAGTCATACCCATTTTGCTCATACGGGCTAGATACCGCTTGCAAATTTCCATGTTTTCTTCAATAGGTTCTTCACTTAAATCGATCATGTGAGAACTGTAAAGTGGTTTTCCTGTTTGCTTATAATGAACCTCACTTGCATCTAACAAACCATCAATCCATGGTAATAATTTTTTAGCACAATGATCGGTATGTAAAATTACGGGAACACCATAAGCTTCAGCCAATAAATGAACATGCTTAGCTCCGGCAATTGAACCTGCTATGGCAGCTTTTTGATTCTCATTACTTAACCCTTTTCCCGCATTAAATTGTCCACCTCCATTAGAAAATTGAATGATAACGGGCGCATTTAAACTAGCGGCTGTTTCTAAAACACCGTTTATGGTATCTGATCCAATAACGTTTACAGCAGGTAGTGCAAATCCTTTTTGTTTTGCTAGTTTAAAAATGTCTTGTACCGCTTTTCCTGTAGCAACTCCTGGTTTGATATTATGACTCATTTTGTATGGTTTTTAGTTTTGAAATTGAGTTATCAAAAATAATCATTTTTAAGTAATTAAACCGGGTTTTTACTTAACTATAGCCAAAATTATTACGAAATCGTTATAGCTTAATCTACACATTTCCATTTTAAAATGGGTAGTTGATACCTATATTATAAACGGCATTGGAAAAGTTAAAATTGTTGAACCAACGGTTGCCAAGCTCGAAAGACGGATCATAGGTTTTAAATCCAATATCGAGCCTTAACACAAAAAAACTAAAATCATATCGTACCCCAAACCCTGAACCTACCGCAATGTCTTGTAACGAACTAAGGTTGTTGAATGTCGCTTTTTCGTCTTCTACATTGTCCAAAACATTCCAGATATTACCCGCGTCCACAAAAACTGCACCATTAAAACGGCCAAGAATATTAAAGCGTTGTTCTAAACTTGCAGCTATTTTTAAATTAGCTTCATTAAATTCGTTTGAAGATTGTGTACCCCCCGGCCCCAAATTATAAGCAGCCCAAGCCCTGTTATCGTTTGGTCCACCTGCAAAAAAACTTTTTGAAAACGGAACACTCATAGCATTACCATATGGAATTGCAATACCAAAATAACCTCGAACGGCAAGAATATTCTTTTTTCCAAAGTCCCAATGTTTAATGTAATCCAATTCGGTTTTTACATATTGGGAATAAGGAACACCAAAAACCTCATAATTGCCTTCTGGATTTTTTTCCAGATTTAGAATTTTTGAAAGATTGGACAGTAGATTTCCAGCCAATTCGATTCTGGCTTTAAGAATTGAAAAATCGGTATCAAAAAGATTATCCTTTTTGTTTTTTACATAGCTAAAATTGGAAGCAAAAATCAGGTTATCTTCGGTAAGTCTCTGTTTTCGCTGCTCTATGTTACTTACAGTTTGATAATCATTAGGGTTAGATTGTGCAAAACTAGTATCATTGGTAACCAATTCCATAAAAGCATCAGATTTATTGATGTCCAACGAAGGATTACCTTGACTATCATTTACTATAAATTCAGAAGGCGTGTTATAAGAGTTCAGCGCTATATTTACCAATCGGCTAAATGAATTTTGATACACGTTAAAATAATTGGATATGTTAAGATTTTTTACAAATTGAACATTAAACATATCGGTATCATTGGTCACCTTTGGTGATGGCCTCCATCTATAATTAATCAATCCTGACAAGGTCTGTTTATCCAATCCTATATTTCTTTGTCCAGTTGCTCCTAAATTTAGTCTGGTAGTAGGAGACATATATTTTGGGATAATTTTTTCAGTTCTGAATGGGAAAAAGAATCTAGGAATGGTTAGTTTCACATTGGCACCAACTTCATTAATGTCAAAGAATTGATCATTTGAGTTTGATGCGTCTTTTGAAGCCCCAATGGAACCTAGGGCAGATACTTCTAGCGTTTCTGCACCCCTAAAAATATTTCTAATCAATAAGCCAGAACTGAATGCAAATCCAACAGTTTGGATATTGCTTTGCGATACATCAAATGAAAAACCCAGTTCATACTTTTTTTTAGGAGATAAATAAATATTGGCCGTCAAGGTGGTGTCAATTTCATTTTCTATATACTCAATATTAGGATATTTAAAAGCTTGCAATTCAGTTAAATATCTATAGGTTCGGGTTCTGTCAATGTCCCTAAACACATCGCCCTTGTTAATAAAAACAGCATTGGTTATTGCTCTTGGTCTGTAATTTAATTTATCAAAACTGTATAAATTGAAATTGTTATACTCACGCAAAGCCTGAAAAGGTTGATTTCTATTGTCATAGGTGTAATCTGTAAAAATATTGACTTCTTTTATTTTGTACACTTTAAATGGAATCCTTAATGTGGAATCTTGATTTCGTATCGCCCTATTTTTTATGATCAGTTCAGTATTTACTTTTTTAATAGATCCAATGGTGTCAATATCAAATGAGATATAATCTTGACCAAAATGATACAGGCCTGAATTTCTTAAAGCACTGGTAAGACGTTCCCTTTCGTTATTGAAATTAACCTCGTCATATTGGTTTCCTGACTTAATCAAAGATGATACCTTAAGTTGTTTCTCATAAATGGAATCAATTACTGGTGATTCGATTTTTGTTTTTATGGAATCCAAAATATAAGGTTTTCCTGTTTTTACATCATATGTAATTGAAGCCCTTTGACTTTCAGTTCTCAAAATCTCGTATGAGGTTTCCACATCAAACCATCCTTTACTGAAATAATATTTTTTTAATTGGGCAGTGCTTTTTTCTGTTTTTTTCTCATCCAAGACAACTGGTGCCTCTCCAGTTTTTTTTAACCAGCTGTTAATATTTTTTCTGTTTTCAATATCTTTTTCCAATTGTTTCTTAGACAAAAGTTTGGTTTTCCAGGCCAATTTTCTGGGATTGTCATAGATTTTAGCATTTAAGACAGAATCTATATTTGGCCTTGCCAAATTATAAATATGAACTCTTAAAGGCATACCAATTAACGGAAGTTTACTATTGGGTTTTTGATAAATAAGATTGTCTATCGTTTCGGTATTTGTGTTTTTGTCATTGACCAAAATGGTATTTTGTGTAAGGAGATATTGGTCTTTTTTCACTCGTTTAATAACACTACAGGACGAAAAAAATCCTGTAGCTATTAAAAACAATGATATGGAAAGGAGTCTATTTTTCAATCAAAAGCTAATTAGCGCTGAAACCATTTCAAATTTACAGTTTTAAAGTGGTAACTGCATAACAAAAATTAGTCCAAAAAAGTATTACTTTGCAATGCCCTTACCACGAGACAAAAGTAAATACATTTTAATGTTAACAAAGAGCCAAATAAAATTAATTTCAAGTTTAAATCAAAAAAAAATTAGAAACCAACATGGGTTATTTAAAGTTGAAGGTGTTAAAAGTATTCAAGAATTTTTGGACTCACATTTTAAATTACATCAACTCTTTACCACGGAATCTATTTTTAATTGCGAAAGCATCTTAATTTCGTCGGCAGAACTTAAAAAAATTAGTGCACTTAAAACCCCAAATAGGGCATTGGCTCTTTTTGAAATACCTGATCCTAAGACTATAGATGAATTAAAACTTATTATTGCTCTGGATTCTATAAGAGACCCTGGAAATTTGGGTGCTATTATTAGACTGTGTGATTGGTTTGGTGTTCATGATTTAGTCTGCAGTCACACAACTGTAGATTGTTATAATGCTAAAGTGGTGCAAGCTACCATGGGTTCACTAACCAGGGTTAACGTCAATTATTTAGATTTAGAAACTTTCTTAAAAGCTTCAAAACTAAAGAAGTTTGGTGCTTTTATGGATGGTAAAAATGTATATCATCAAACTTTACCAAAAAACGGCATAATTGTTTTGGGAAACGAAGCCAATGGCATTTCATCTTCAATTGTGGCATTGGTAGACCAAAAAATTACAATCCCCCGCTTTGGAAATTTGCAAGAGACTGAAAGTTTAAATGTTGCCAATGCAACTGCAATTTTGTTAAGTGAGTTTAAACGACGGTCTACTGAAACGTAAAGTTAATAAACACGCCTCTAGTTTTCATGGAATTGACGTTTCCTGTCCAAGGGCTATTAGGGTCATTATCGCGGATAATTTCATCGTTGAGTGCAAAAACACCTCGAATTGAAGGTGTAAACTTGAACCAATATAAATAAAGATCAATTCCAAACCCCATTTCGTAAAATGCAACGCTGCGTTTGGTCCTAAATTCTCCAACACTGTTGTCGTCTGGATTTTCCTGGTTACTGGATAAGTTTATGGCTGTGGAAATTCCTGCAACAATAAAAGGTTTGAAATTATTGACGCGTTTGGTTGATATTTTAAGAAGAAGTGGAAAATGTACGTATGTAGATTTAACATCTCTTAGCAAATCAGCTTCATTATAGGACGTGCCATTAAAATAACTTGGATCGTATAGCAAGTTTCTTTGGGTGATGTTTAGTCCTGGCTCGAACCTTAAATCGAAATAATCATTGATTCTTAAATTTGAAATAAGCCCAACACTAAAACCAGTTGTAGATTCAACCAAAATATCCTTGAGGTCTTGTTCATATGTGAATTGATAATCATATGCGTTCAATCCAAGATAAAATCCCCAAGACAAACGGTCTTTATCAAAATTTTCATTGTTTTTAATTTTTTCCTTTGAAAAAAGCTGCGCAGAAATACTCTGGCTAAATAATAGTATAGAAAGAATGAGAAGTATGTTCTTCATATTACTGTTTCGACGCTGTATAAATTGAAGCCACTCCAAAGGTTTGAGGCTTGTTGTTGACATTTATAAACCCAATATTACGTAAAATATTGTTCAGAGCTTCGCCATGAGGAAAAACTGAAGCCGATTCGCACAAATAGGAATAAGCCGATTGATCTCTTGAAAACAGTTTACCAATTGTGGGCAAAATATATTTAGTGTAAAATTTATAGCCTTGTTTATAGGGTGTTTTGACAGGAACTGAGGTTTCCAATATCACAAATATTCCATTGGGCTTTAAAACTCTTAAAATTTCTGAAAGCCCCTTTTCAAGATTTTCAAAATTTCTAACACCAAAAGCCACAGTTATAGCATCAAAAGTATCATTATCAAAGCTTAAATTTTCAGAATCACCAACTATCATAGTTATGGTTTGGTCCAAATTTTTGTTAGCAATTTTTTTTCGGCCAACCTCCAACATGCCCTCACTAATATCTAGACCGATAATTTTTTTTGCCTTTGTTTTTACTAAATTAATGGCGAGGTCGCCAGTACCTGTGGCTATATCCAAAATAGTTTCAGGATGGGTTTCGCCAACAATATCAACTACTTTTTTACGCCACTTGACATCAATTCCAAAAGAAATGACCCGATTCAAACCATCGTATTCTTTAGAGATAGTATCAAACATTTTAGTGACCTGTTCCTTTTTGTTTAAATCACTATCTTTATATGGTGTTACTTTTAAGGACATTAATTTTTTTTGGCAAATATATAATAATACGCTAGTTTAAGATAATTTGTAAGCCTAATTATATTCAAATGTAATCTTTAATATAAACATATTATTATAGTATATTTGCTTGTTTTTTTAATATGAGAACATTATAAAGCTAGCATAAAGTGCAATGGCTTTTTAATTACTACAACAAGAATAAACAATGAAAATAATTATTGCTGGTGCAGGTGAAGTTGGTTTTCATTTGGCAAAATTATTGTCTTACGAATCCCAAGAGATTACCCTAATTGATATTAACAAAGATCAATTGGCATATGCAAATGACCATTTGGATATTAGGGTCATTAAAGGCGATGTGACTTCAATTGCCATTTTAAAGGACGCCAGAATTAATACAGCCGAATTGTTTATTGCTGTAACGTCTTCGGAATCCATCAATATTACGGCATCTGTATTGGCAAAACAGCTTGGAGCAAAACGTACCATCGCAAGGATTTCCAATACGGAGTTTATTGACCAAAAAGATGAGTTGGGTTTCACCAAATTTGGTATTGATGAGTTGATTTCTCCAGAATCACTTGCGGCGGCTGAAATAGAATTATTATTAAATCAGTATGGCTTTAGTGATAGTTATGAGTTTGAGGACGGTGCTTTGACCATGTTAAGTTTGAAGCTTTCAAGAATGTCATCTTTTGTTGATAAAAGTGTAAAAGAAGCTGCCAAAGTATTTCCAGAATTACATTTTGTACCTATAGCCATTCAACGATTTGGAACCCAATATACCATTATACCGAGAGGCGATACACAATTTAAAGAGGGTGATAAAGTCGTTTTTATTACGTCAAAGGGAGGCGATGACGAATTATTTGAGCTTTCTGGAAAAGTGAAAACCGAAGTAAAAAATGTCATGATTCTTGGTGGCAGTAAAATTGGTTTTAAAACCACAAAGGATCTATGTGCCAATAAATTTAATGTAAAACTTATTGAAAGCGATAAAGAGATTGCCTTTGAATTGGCAGAATTACTTCCAAATGCCTTGATCATTAACGGAGATGGTAGAAATGTTGAACTTTTAGAGGAAGAAAACATTGCCGATATGGATGCCTTTATTTCGGTAACTGGAAATGCTGAAACCAATATTATGTCCTGTTTGGTCGCAAAATCAAAAGGGGTTAAAAAAACAATAGCTCTGGTTGAAAATATGGATTATTATAAATTGTCGCAATCTATAGGCATTGATACTTTGATCAATAAAAAACTTCTGGCAGCGAATAATATTTTTAGATATATTAGAAAAGGCGAAGTTGTCGCAATGACCAAGCTTAATACTATGAATGCAGAACTGTTGGAATTTGTTGTAAACTCTAAATCAAAAATTACTCGAAAACGTATTAAAGATCTTGATTTTCCTCGTTCGGCTATTATTGGCGGTGTTATTAGGGAAGGTATAGGAATGATTCCACTTGGAGACTTTCAAGTACAAATAGGGGATCGTGTGGTTGTATGTTGTTTGCCAAGATCAATTACCGAAGTAGAAAAGTTTTTCTTTTAAAAATCACAGGTTTTCATGATCACTAAATACTCTGCCATTTCGCTATTTATATAATCAGTAAGCCTAACTTTAACAGCATTTATGAAGCTCAATTTTAAAATTATTTTTCATTTTTTAGGGTTATTGCTTCTGTTTAATGGTGGCTTTATGCTACTCTCTTCAATTATTAGCGTCATTTATAAGGATGGCGTAACTTTAGAATTGATCTTATCTGGTATTGCAGTATTATTGGTAGGCCTCTTTGTTATGATTAGCACAAAAAATCACAGCAAAGAAATGAATAAACGCGAGGGCTATATTGTGGTTACATTTGGTTGGATTATCATGGCGCTTTCCGGAGCATTGCCTTATATTTTAACCGGCATAATTCCCAATTTTACGAGTGCTTTTTTTGAAACTATGTCTGGTTATACAACCACTGGAGCGACTATATTAAATGATATTGAATCCGTTCCTAAAGGCTTGTTGTTTTGGAGAAGCATGACCCAATGGATAGGAGGTATGGGGATTATTGTTTTGGCTATTGCCATTTTGCCTTTGTTGGGTATTGGTGGTATGCAATTATTTGCAGCCGAAGCACCTGGACCTAATACAGATAAATTACACCCCAGAATTACAGATACAGCAAAGCGTTTATGGTTGATCTATTTTGGATATACGGTAGCAGAAACCATTCTATTACAAGTGGCAGGCATGTCCTTTTTTGATGCCATTAATCACTCCATGTGTACATTATCAACAGGTGGATTTTCTACAAAAAATGCTAGTATGGCTTACTGGAATGGCCAACCCATAATCCAGTATATAGTGATTTTATTTATGTTTTTAGCGGGAACCAATTTTGTGTTAAGTTATTTTGCATTTAAGGGAAGAGTCCAAAAAATTATAAAGGATGAAGAATTCAAGCTCTATTGTAAATTTGTAGCCATTTTTACTGTGATTTGCGCACTAATTATTTATTTTAGAGCAGATGTATCCATATCGACTATTGAGCATCCTATGGTTTGGGGTGAGGCCGAAAGTTCTTTTAGACATGCATTGTTTCAAGTCTTAACTATAATCACTACTACAGGATTTATTACAGCTGATTATACCCTTTGGACACCCTTTTTGGTGGTGTTTTTCTTTGGATTAATGTTTCTTGGGGGCTCTGCTGGAAGTACCTCAGGTGGTGTTAAGGTGGTAAGGCAATTAATTTTAATAAAAAATGGTTTTCTTGAGTTTAAAAGGGCGCTTCACCCAAATGCCGTATTACCGGTGCGTTATAACAACAAATTAATTTCGGGAGATATTGTATTTAATATACTAGGATTTTTTATTATGTATATGCTCTCATTTATCATTGGTGCGGTAGTGTTTTCCATGTTCCAAATCGACTTTGAATCGGCAATAGGGTTATCCGCATCCAGTTTGGGTAACATTGGTCCCGCTCTGGGTAACTTTGGTCCTGTTAACAACTATGCCGCATTGCCTCTGTTGGCTCAATGGTGGGCTTCTTTTTTAATGCTCATTGGGCGTTTGGAATTGTTTACGGTTTTAATTCTTTTCACTCCATTTTTCTGGCGTAATAGGTAATGACAATTCTTTAAAGATAGCCTATTACAAAAACTTATGTATGCCTCAACCTATTCGGCATCTTCCATTAAAATTTTATAATATTCTAAAAGAATTATGTAATAGTAAATACTTAGTTCAACAATATCTTTGTGACCTAGAGTAAGAAGCTCTTAGTTAACCAATTAAATTCAGAAAACATGAACAAGAGTATTAAATCAATTTTAATGATTGTAGGAGTGGTGCTAATAGGATATGGTATTTACACTATAGTTGTTCCAGAAACTATATTAAGTATTGGTTCGCTAGATGTTAAAGCAAAGGACACCAACAACAACAACTCTTACATAATGATAGGATTAGGGATTGCTGCTCTACTTTTCAGTGTTATGGGTGGTCGTAAATCTTAAAATGATTTATACTGGTAAACTATCATTGCATTAATAGACAAAACACTTTGTAAATAATTAAAAATCACACCATTATCTTATATGAATCTGAAAATTAAAAACAACAACAACGTTTATGAATTAAAAGGGTCGCTTGTTAAATTAAATGTCCATTTATTCCTAAGTGAATTCCAAAACATTTTGGATGACAAAAGTGATCTGACAATAAACATTGTTGATTTAGAAAAAATAGATGATTTTGGTGTTAATGCTATTATCAATTTGCATAATGCGGCCATTTCAAAACAAAAACGACTTTCTATAGTTGGCTCGGGAAATCAAAATTTATTTAATCATTTTAAAGCCGTTGAAACTTCAGAAATTAGAAATAAAAGTTCAAAAAATGTGACAATAACTAGTTTAAGGAAGTGCCTAAATTATTTTAGAACAGAAAAAAAATTATACTGCCTAGAGTAAATACAATTCATATATAATAAGTTTGGTTGGTTAGTGAACTATATGTGGTTTTAATCTCTAGGCAGTTTTTTAATGTAAAATGCAAATATGATTTCAAAAACCCACGTTTCGCACAGTGCTTTTAACATGCTTTCACTCATCGCTGTCGTTTTTATATTATATATATTAAAACCATTAATAATGCCTATATTATTTGCGATAATATTGGCAATCATGATATTTCCAGTTCAAAATTTTTTAGAAAAAAAATGGAGATGCAATCGCTTATTTGCGTCATTATGCTCAATAACAATAATATTCTGTGTAACTGCCTTATTAGGTATAATACTCTATTTTCGACTTAATGTCTTAATTGATAACAGTGAAATTTATATTACAAAATTAACAACGCTTTACTATAACTTTGTAAATTTTACTTATGACACTTTTGGAATAAGTAGAAGAAGTTCATTGTTCACAAAAGATTTAAGAATTGAAAGTCTATTAAAACGCTTTAATCAAATTGGTGAATTTATCTACCAGTCAGGATATCTATTCACCTACCTGGTTTTAATACCTATTTATCTATTTTTCTTTTTGTACTATAGACGATTTTTTAGAGTCTTTTGCTATAAATTATTTAGAAATAAGCCAAAAGCATTTTTAAACAGAATGATTAGGAAAGTATATAATATTCAACAAAATTATTTATTGGGATTAATTAAGGTCATTTTCATCGTTGGATGTTTAAATAGTTTGGGATTAATTTTGTTAGGAATTGGCAACCCTTTGTTTTTTGGTTTTTTGGCCGCCTTTTTATTATTAATTCCCTACATAGGGATTATAATCGGCTCCCTAATTCCTGCCCTAATTGCTCTAGCTACAAAAGACAGTGCTTGGTATGCTTTTGGTGTAATTGCTATATTTGGCTTTATACAAATATTAGAAGGTAATTTCATTACGCCAAAAATAACGGGTTCTAAAGTGAGCCTTAATGCTTTTATAGCTATACTATCATTTATAGTTTTTGCAATGCTTTGGGGTCTTGCCGGTATGATTGTGGCATTGCCAATTACGGCTACATTAAAAATTATTTTTGACAATACTCCAAAATACCACGCCTATGGATTTTTAATGGGCGAACCTATAGACAAGCACTTACACAGCACTGTTATAAATAGGCTAAAAGCATGGAGAAAAATAAGAAAGATGAAACATAAATAATTTACATATGTTTTGTTTTATGTGCTTAAGCTGAACTGGTTATTTAACTACATGGCCATTTATACAAAATCCTTCACTATCTTTACTCGTTAACCTACTTAATGAAGGTTAACCATTGTTCTATGAAACTATTCTTGAAATTTGATTTTAATACAGTCAGTAAAAAAGTATTGGAGGCTAAGTTTAATGAGTTAAACTTGAAAAGCAAAATTTTAGGTTTTGGTGAGGTTGAGCTCTTAAAAAAATTAACACCAGAGCAATACTTAGTGTTAAATGCTTCTTTAAATGAATATGGTATTGAAATCATAGAAAGTCAGAAAGGTATTTTGGTGCAAAAAATTAAAGACATCATTATAGATATGGTTTTTAATGAAAACACCGATCTGAAACTGAAAAGTTCGGTGTATTTATCTAAAAAGCTAGGACACAGTTATGGTTATCTTTCCAATTTGTTTTCCGAAGTTACTTATTCGTCCATAGAAAACTTTATAATCATTCAAAAAATAGAATATTCCAAACAACTCCTTTTAAATTCAGAATTAAATTTAACCGAAATCGCATTTAAACTTAATTATTCCAGTGTTGCGCATTTAAGTACACAGTTTAAAAACACAACGGGTATTACGCCTTCTGCTTTTCAACGGATTTTTT
>JBBKXS010000063.1:0-7154 GCA_037969605.1 Flavobacteriaceae bacterium | reverse complement strand
TTAACTTTTAACTTTTAACTAAAATTAATGCTTTCAATATTAAAAAAAGAGATCAACAGTTTTTTTGCCTCGCCCATTGGGTATTTGGTCATTGCTGTTTTTTTGCTACTAAATGGCTTGTTTCTTTGGTTATTTAAAGGTGATTTCAATATTTTGGACAATGGTTTTGCTGATTTGTCTTCCTTTTTTTTATTATCGCCTTGGATTTTTATATTTCTGATTCCTGCCATTACCATGCGCAGTTTTTCTGACGAAAAAAAACAGGGCACTTTGGAATTATTGCTAACCAAACCTATTAGTCATTTTCAAATTGTTCTAGGGAAGTATTTTGGAGCTCTAATTCTGGTCATCTTTGCTATTTTACCCACCATATTGTATGTCTTTACCATTTCAAAATTGGGCAATCCCGAAGGTAATTTGGATATTGGAAGTATCACGGGTTCGTATATTGGGCTATTATTTTTAGCGGCATCGTATAGCTCCATTGGAATTTTTGCTTCAACCCTATCCGATAATCAAATTGTGGCGTTTATCGTTGCAGTTTTTATCTGCTTCTTTTTCTATTTTGGGTTTGAAGGGCTTTCAAACTATAAACTTTTTGGTGATGCGCTTTATATTGAAAAATTGGGCATGGCATCTCATTTTGAAAGTATGCAACGAGGTGTCCTGGATACCAGGGATTTACTATATTTTTTAAGTGTTACAGTGTTTTTCATTGTATTGACCAAACTCAATATTAAAGCACGAAAAGCATGATCATCACCCCTTCAATCGTTATATTTATCTTCGTCATTTTTGTCCTGGTCTTTTTATTTGTTAAAACCATTGATAAGCGCAAATGGCTTAGTTTTGTGGTCAGTTTAGTATTGACTCCAATCGTTTATTTTTATGTATTTTATCCGATATTGAATATTTTTAGCAGCTATCACCACCAAAGGTATTTTAATTCGGAAGTTTGGATAGAGAAGCCAACATTACGATTCCAGATGACCAGTAACATTTTAAAATCGGATACCTTAATTGGGAAATCAAAACCAGAAATACAACATTTGCTTGGAACTTATGAATGGCTAAGTTGGAACGATAGTATTAAGAACCATGATAACAACTTATGGAATTATGCATTGGGAATGAAACCGGGTGCCATGAATACCAAAAAAGAATGCATGACCATCCTATTTAAGGATGGTAAAGTTGCCTATATTGAAACCTATAACGAAGAGATTACTTTTGATGATTAAAAATAAGTCCCATATCATAAGCCTATTAGTGTTGATCGTTGTTCTATTACTTGTCAATGTCTTGGGCAATCGTTTTTATAAACGATTTGACCTTACGCAAGACCATCGTTATACACTTTCTGCATCTGCGCTTCACACTTTAGACAGCGTGGATTCTCCATTGATTATCGATGTGTTTTTAGAAGGCGAATTTCCATCGGAATTTAGACGCCTTAAAACTGAAACTCAACAATTGCTAGAAGAGTTTGCACTATACAGCAATCAAGTAAAAATCAATTTCATCAATCCCATAGAGGATGATGCCTCCAGGGACAATAATATACAAATGTTATCCCAAAGAGGGCTTCAGCCTTTTCAAATTAGGATACAAGAAAGCGGAAAGTCATCTCAAGAACTCATTTTTCCTTGGGCCTTAGCCAGTTATCATGACCAAACGGTAAAGATTCCACTTTTAAAAAACAAAATTGGAGCCACTGAACAAGAATTGGTCACCAATTCCATTCAGCATTTGGAATATGCTTTTGCCGAAGGTTTTAAAAAATTGACTACTGAAAAAAGCAAAACAATTGCCATTTTAAAGGGCAATGGCCAGTTAAACGACATTTATATTGCCGATTTCTTAAAGACCATTAGAGAACATTATAACATCGCTCCTTTTACTTTGGATAGTGTGGTTAAAAATCCACAAAAAGTATTAGATCAACTGCAAAATTATGACCTAATCATTTCGGCCAAACCCACCCAAGCGTTTACGGAAGAGGAAAAATTAGTGCTAGACCAATATATCATGAATGGAGGGAAAAGTCTTTGGTTGACCGAAGCCATCATTATGGATAAAGATAGTTTACTCAACGAATCTGGTCGTGCAGTGGCCATTATGAAGGATTTAAACCTCAGTGATTTTTTCTTCAAATATGGTGTTCGCATCAATCCCGTTATTGTTAGCGATATGTACTCTGCCCCTATTACTTTGGCCATTGGCGAAGGCAGCAATGCACAGTTTCAGCCTATACAATGGCAGTATTCACCATTGGCAGCCAGTAATCCTAATCACCCTATTACGAGTAATTTAAACTTGATAAAATTTGATTTTACAAGTCAATTGGATACCTTAAAAAATACCGTTGAAAAAACCATTTTATTGCGAAGTTCTCCCCTGTCCAACCTAGAAGGAGTTCCAAAAGAAATCAGTCTGGATGTGGTGACGCAACAACCCAATCCTGAAGCCTTCAACAAAGGTCCTCAAACCCTTGCAGTTTTGTTGGAAGGTGAATTCACTTCGGTTTACAATAATCGGATAAAACCTTTTAAGCTTTTTGAAGAGAAGACTATAAGCGTCCCAACCAAAATGATTGTTATTGCTGATGGTGATGTGATTAAAAATGATGTCGTAAAAAACCAAGCTCAAGAGCTGGGATTTGACCGCTGGACCGGACAAAGTTTTGGCAATAAAGAGTTCTTGGAAAATGCCGTCAATTACCTTTTAAACGATGATGGACTTATAAACATTCGTACCAAGGATGTGGCCATAGCATTTTTGGATTCGCACAAAGTAAGTTCACAAAAAACCACGTGGCAATTTGTTAATATTGTGTTGCCCCTGCTTTTACTGGGCTTATTTGGATTGGCTTTCAATTATTACAGAAAACGCAAATACACTTAAAAGTTGTTAATAAGTTTGTTTTAGAAAACAATAGGTTTAAGATATATTTGTAAATAGAAAAAATCCTTATAGAATATAAAAAAAGATCAATGAAGTTTATCGTATCGAGTACATATTTGCTTAAACAATTACAGGTATTGGGAGGCGTTATCAACAATTCCAATACCTTACCTATTTTAGATAATTTCCTATTTGAATTAAAGGATTCAAAACTTACGGTTTCTGCCAGTGATTTGGAAACCACTATGTCTTCAGTCTTAGATGTAGAAAGCGATAGTGACGGAAGCATTGCGCTCCCAGCACGCTTATTGTTGGACACTTTAAAAACCTTTCCAGAACAACCCTTGACTTTTGTAGTAGAAGACAACCATACTGTTGAAATTAGTTCTAACTATGGTAAATATGCACTTGCTTATGCTGATGGAAATGAATTTCCAAAAGCTGTTGCCCTTGATAATCCAAGTACCACTATTATTACAGGAGATATTTTGGCCAATGCCATTAGCAAAACCATATTTGCAGCCGGTAATGACGATTTGAGACCTGTTATGAGTGGTGTGTTTTTTCAGTTTTCTACTGAAGGTTTAACCTTTGTGGCAACCGATGCTCACAAATTGGTTAAATATACACGTGAGGACGTAAAAGCAAGTCAAGTTGCAGAGTTTATTATGCCGAAAAAACCTTTGAATCTCTTAAAGGGAATTTTAGCCGCCAGTTCAGAAGATGTAACGATAGAATACAATGATTCCAATGCTAAATTTATTTTTGAAAATTCAGAATTGATTTGCCGATTGATTGATGGAAAATATCCAAATTATGAAGCCGTTATCCCAAGAGAAAATCCCAATAAATTAACCATTGATAGGACACAGTTTTTAAATTCTGTACGTCGTGTGAGCATCTTCTCCAATAAAACTACACATCAAATCCGTTTAAAAATTGCTGGTGCAGAACTCAATATTTCAGCTGAAGATATTGATTACTCTAATAAAGCTGAAGAGCGTTTGACCTGTGATTATCAAGGAGATGATATTCAAATAGGGTTTAATTCGCGTTTTTTAACGGAAATGTTGAACAATCTTAACGCTGATGAAGTTCAGTTAGAAATGAGCTTACCTAATAGAGCTGGTATTTTAACTCCAACAGATGGTCTGGACGTAGGTGAGCATATCACTATGCTTGTGATGCCTGTCATGCTAAATAACTAATTTTTTCGAAATTTATATACAAAAAACGCTCACTTTTTAAGTGAGCGTTTTGGTTTGCCTCTTAAACTAACTAATAAAATTTAGAGATAAAGGGTATGTTGGTGATTCGCCATTACTGGCCTTAATGGCATTAATGATAGGAAAAATAAAAGAGATGACACCAACCACTATTAATCCTAAGATGCCCAGACCCAACAACAAAATAGCGGGAATGCACAAAATGGCATAAATAATAATGCTCAACTGAAAATTAATAATGCGCTTACCTTGCTCGTCCATTTCATAAACCTTTTCTTTTTGGGTCGACCATAAAATTAAAGGGACGATTAGACCTCCAAATCCAGTTACAAAAGTCAATAATTGACTTAAATGGGTAATGACCAATAGTTGATTATCTGTTCTCATGATATTAATGGTTATTGATTGATGTTAATTTGACGTTCCAATTTTTAAAATGTTACATTTAAATCTATAAAAACAAAAAAAGATGCCCTAAAATATAGGACACCTTAATGCTATCAATCACAATATTACTGGAAATTATTTTATTTTAGAAAATTAGAAAAGTAAATATAACATATATAAAATAACCATAATCTTATTTCATTAATTTATTTTATTCAATAAGGCAATAAATCGAGGTTCCATTTTTATTGGGTCAAATTTAATATCCCGTTTTAGGCCCCAAAAAAATAATCCCTGACCTCCAACTTCATAATCTTTTTCCAACCAATTTAAGGCATTCTCACCATCGCCAAGGCCCATATAAACCGTAGCAATCATATAAGGAGGCACAAAAACCGTTTTGCTTTTCTCCAAGAGATAATTCAGAATGTCTTTTGCTTTTTCCTTTTGACCTGACATGCCATAAGTGTATCCCAACATCCAATTGGTGGTACTGCCAGCACTTCGACTCCTAAAAACCTTTATGGCCTCATCATATTTCTTAAGTCCGGTCAGCAAATTGGCTTTGTTAAACAATAACATATCATCGTTTGGATTTGACTTTAGGGCTTCATCTATTATCACTAATCCTTTTTCTGACTGATGGAAATAATAATATGAGAGGCCTATATTGGAAATGTTTTTGATTGACATCGGATCCAATTCTAAAATTTTACGGAACAATCTTACAGCCTCGTCCAAATTCCCCTCGAAGAGACGAATCCAAGCTAATTTATCATAAGCCCCAACATAATTAGGATTGATTTCAATCGCCTTTTCAAGATATCCGATGGCGGTTTCCTTTTCAAACCTAAAGAAACTTATCGCACCCAATGCTCCATAACTCCCCCCATCTAATGGATTAACCTCTAAAGCTTTTAGTGCCGGAGTCAAAGCTTTTTCAAGCACTTCTTTTGGAGCAGCCCTGCCCCAATAAATATATTCTAAATATGTGTCGGACAGACCTACATAAGCCCTACAAAAATTGGGATCTAATTCAATAGCCTTTTTAAATAATTCTTCTGCTTTTTCCAGTTCTTTTACTGCCCCCCCTCCTTGATTAATGGTCATTTGGGCTTGTTTATAAAAATTATAAGCTTCTGGGCTTGCTGTAGGTGGCTTATTCAGATTTAGAATTTCCTTCGTACTTAATGTAATTTTTAGAGCCTTGGCAATCTCATTGGAGACTTGGCTTTGTATATCAAAAATTTCGGTTAAGGTTTTAGTATAATTTTCTGCCCATAAATAGTTATTGGTATGGACATCGATCAACTGAGCATTTATCCTGACTTTATTGCCATATTTTCTAACACTTCCTTCCAATACGTATGACACTCCTAAGGCTTTTGCAATTTCTGGAATTGATTCTTTTGAATCTTTAAATTGCATAATTGATCCTCTTGAAATTACTTGAAGTTCGTTGATTTTAGAAAGCTGTAAAACGATATCTTCGGTAACCCCATCAGTGAAATTTTCAGAATCTTCATCTGCACTCATATTTTTGAAAGGTATTACGGCAATAGATTTGGTTATTGAACGATCAGAATTTTTATTATATATACTGTAAAATAACAACGTAACTATTGCTATTATAAATAGTGTAATTAAAAGAATTAACTTTCTATTATTCTTATTTAATGATCTTTTCCCTTTAGAATTAGGCTGGCTATTTATGTCGGACATGTTTGGAACAAGCACGCCCGTATTGGCGATAGCAAAAACTGGCATTGGCTGGGAAACATTTTTAAAATCAAAATTCCCAACAAATCGCGTCAGGATATCCTTTTGATTTTTAACTTGATAGTGAACCTTATCTGAAATCAAGATACTTCCCGCTATCGCAAGTGATTCGATCCTCGAAGCAATGTTAACGGCATCACCAATAATATCAGATTCTGCAATAATAATGTCACCAACATGAATTCCAATGCGAACTGGGATAGAAGGTTCTTTTTGAAAAGCAATTTGCATTTCGGTGGCACATTTAATGGCCTCAACTGAACTTTTAAAAATACTCAAAGTGCCATCGCCATAATATTGCACTCTATCTCCATTATATTTCTTGGTAATTGAATCAAATATTTCCCGATGCTTCAGTCTTATTTGAATGGCCTTGTCTTCGTCATCTTCCATCAATGCGGTATAGCCTTCAATATCGGTAAACATAATGGCAGCAAGCTGTCTATGTTGGGACATTCTTTATAAATTAAGATATAGTTTACGAATTTATGACAATTTATTTACAATTCAATTGCTTTTGATAACACTTAACGAAGTAAAAAATATGTAATTATTCCTATATTTATCACAAAACTTGTTTGAGCAATAAACTTATGTTAGAATCCGATTTAAAACAGACCATTGCATTTTTAAAAGAAGTTCCTTTTTTTTCAGAAATATCTCAGGAGTCATTAATTCATTTATGCGAAGATTTAAATTATGAAATCATAGAACAAAATAGTTCTATTTTTAAAAAAGGTGATTTTGGTGATGCCATGTATGTTATTTTAAGCGGTAAGGTTAAGGTTCATGATAAAAAACATATTTATGATCATCTTTCAGTTGGTGACTGCTTCGGTGAATACGCCCTAATAGATA
>JBBKXS010000062.1:0-8714 GCA_037969605.1 Flavobacteriaceae bacterium | reverse complement strand
ACCTTTTTGATTATATTGGTTTGTTGACCAATGATTTTCATACTATTATAAAGATACAAAATTTAGCTTATTAAAAGACTATAAAAGGTATTAAAAACTATGATGGATATCAATATATTTATAAATGGTTTCTTCCTTAATACCACTATATTCGGAGAATTCTTCTACTGTGATAAACTGATAGGGTTGCTTGTCAAAATGAGCTCTAATGTCATTTAACAACTTTCTGCCATAGCGCTCACTCCTACCCGTTATAAGCTGGATATCTTTTGGATAGATACATACTCTTTTAGTGTTCATGATACTTTATCTATGCTTTATATAAGGCTTTACACAGCTGTATGCAAATATAAAACCATTAGTGCAATTAATGGCAAAATCGGAATGGGTGACATTTAACGGAATGTGATTTTATGTTTTCTACAATGAAGTTAGTTGTTTTGTTTCATTAATCAAAAAATGAATTATTATGGCAAAACAAACCGGAATTATTAAACTGAAAGGAACTATCGGAGGTATTTCCTTTTACAAAACCACAGATGGCCATTTGGCTCGTGAAAAAGGTGGTGTTGATGCTAGCAGGATAGCAAATGACCCTGCCTTTGTGAGAACTCGTGAAAATGGGTCTGAATTTGGGCGTGCTGGTAAAGGTGGCAAGCTTTTACGAAACGCCATTCGTATTCTGTTGCAAAATGCTTCAGATAAGCGATTGACAAGTCGATTGACAAAAGATCTTTTGGCCATCATTAAAACTGATGCTGTCAATGAGAGGGGATTGAGGACTTTAACAGATGGTGAATTAAACCTTTTGTTAGGTTTTGATTTCAACCTCAACGGGAAATTGGGAACAACCCTTTTTGCTCCTTTTGTGAATGCTTTTGACCGTGTATCTGGGGATGCAACGTTAAACCTTGACCCCTTCTCTCCTACTTTAAGAATTGCAGCTCCTTCGGGAACTACACACTTTAAGGTGGTGATGGGTGCATCTGAATTGGATTTTGAAAACGAAGTTTCAACATTTGAAAGTGATGAGACTGCCATTCTTCCTTATACTGCTGCAGATACTGCCGCTATTGCATTAACGGCTTCTGTAACTGCAAACTCTTTAGTTGATGTAGTTCAAGTGTTGGGTGTTGAGTTCTACCAAGAGGTTAATGGGCAAATGTACGCGCTTAAGAACGGTGCTTACAATGCTTTGGCCGTCGTCATTGTAGATACTCCGTAAACATGGAATTGATGCTTGAGAGAGCCTATTTTAAAGAGGGTACTAATGGTACTCTCTTTTGCTCTCACACTCCTTTCGACATTGCTCAAGGTAAATTTTTGTGCCATACCATTGAGTTGCCCTGGAAAGATAACCGAAGATCTATATCATGCATCCCGGAAGGGGTCTATGAGGTCGTTTCAAGGTTTTCCAAAAAGTTCAATCATCATCTTTTGGTTAAGGGTGTTGCAAAACGGAATTTGATCCTTATCCATCCCGCCAATGATGCCTTGATGGAGCTGGAAGGTTGTATCGCTCCCGTAACCTATTTGTGTGGTTTGGGCAAGGGCACACAATCCAGACCTGCACTGCAGAAACTGTTATCCCTGGTGTATCAAGCCCAAGACCGAAAAGAAAACATATTATTAACTATTAAATCTGTAAATCATGACCTTATTAGAACGCTATAAACAACCGACCCCAAAATTCTTTAGAACTCTACGAAATATTGGCATTGCCTTGGCTACTGTAGGCGGTGCTATTATTGCAGCCCCGATCAGTTTACCTGCCTTAGTCGTTACCATTGGTACTTATATGACCGTAGCCGGGACTGTGGCCACAGCCGTGAGCCAAGCTGTGGTACAAACTGATGATGATTCTGATGATTCAGCTGAAGAAGCAGATTTGTAAGGATGCATTTCAATTTTGATGATAAAATCTGCATCATTGGAGGTACTGTGTTTTCCATCATTCCCAACATACCACCTGATGACCTCATTATAACGGTCATAATGGCGTTTTTGGGAGCTTTGGTCAGCTACATTGCCTCGATGCTGTTCAAGTCCATCGTAAAGCTCTTTAAGAAATTCAAATAGTTGTATGAAAGCCCAGAATAATTTCTGGGCTTTTTTATACCATACCCTTTCAATAAATTTTAAAACAAAGAAAACAATAAAAAAGAAAGCCCTTTTTTAGGTGGCGTGGATAATGATGTCAAGGTTTTTGGAAAAAATACGACCCGACTTTTGCAATGAATAATTATAAATGTTTAATGATTAATAGAGGGTGGAGATTTTTTTCAAAACCCGAAGGGCCTGCCTGCCGGCAGGCAGGCGTGACCTTTATAGCATTGTGGGTGGGTGGAGAAGCCAGCTAATTTGCTTTGCTTTTTTATTATAAACGAGTTACATAACATAAAATATTTATGTATAAAACAATAAAAATCAAGTAAATATTTGTTTTTAATGCACAAAAACCTAATATTTGTACAACACGTAAACCTAATACATGCACAACACGTAAACCTAATATTTATAAAGAAACAAAGTGCAACTAAATGAACAATAAAGAAACATGGCATTACCTCAAGAAAAATTAGCAAAATCATTAGAAATATTGCATAACCTCCAAAACCAAGGATATGTAGCTATCAAGACAATTGAGTTAAGTAGGGTGCATAGAGAACGTTTAATAGATAATGGATTTATTAGTGAGGTTGTGAAAGGATGGTATATTATCGTACCTCCTGACGAACAACAAGGCGATAGTACTTCCTGGTATACCACCTATTGGAATTTTTGTGCACGCTACCTAGAAGATAGGTTTGGTGATAATTATTGCATTTCGGCAGAACAATCATTATTAATACATGCCGGTAATAATACTGTACCTCATCAATTAATCATTAGAGCAATAAAAGGCACAAATTCTATAACACCTTTGGTACATGGTACATCACTATTTAGTATGAAATCGACATTGCCAAATAAAGCAGAAATTATCATAAAAAATAAAATAAGAATGTTAAATCTTCCTTCTGCACTAGTCAACTGTACACAGTCAATTTTTCATCAAAATCCCATAGAGGCGCGTACAGCCTTGGCTATAATACAAAACTCATCAGAAGTTTTAGAACTTTTACTTAATGGTGGACATACCGCCATAGCAGGAAGGATAGCGGGTGCCTTTAGAAATATAGGTAGGGACCGAATTTCGGATGATATTGTAAAAACCATGCAAATAGCAGGGTATAGCGTAAGGGAAACAGACCCCTTTGAGGAAAAACGCCCAGTGACTTTAATCATGCGTGATAAATCTCCTTATGTAAACCGTATCAGATTGATGTGGTATACCATGAGAGAGGATATAATAAATGTATTTCCTAAAGCACCCGGTTTACCAAAAGACCATAATGCTTACATGAAAGCTGTAGAAGACATTTATATTACAGACGCCTACCATTCTTTATCTATAGAAAGATATAGAGTAACTCCAGAATTAATTGAAAATGTACGAAGTGGATCTTGGAATCCGGACGATAATGAGGAGGATAGAAAACAACGAGATGCCATGGCTGCCCGAGGATATTGGTTAGCCACACAGCGAGTGAGACAAAGTTTAGAGCGTATACTTAATGGAGAAAACTCCGGCAAAGTTGTTGACGAAGAACATGGAGACTGGTATAGAGAGCTATTTGCACCAAGTGTTACAATTGGACTTTTAAAACCATCTGATTTAGCTGGATACCGAAACAACCAGGTTTACATTGGCAAATCAAAACATGTTCCTCTAAATATAGATGCCCTACGGGATGCCATGCCAGAATTATTTGAATTGCTTGCTAATGAAGAGCATGCAGGTGTAAGAACAGTTTTGGGACATTTCATTTTTGTCTATATACACCCTTATATGGATGGCAATGGAAGAATGGGGAGGTTTTTAATGAATGTGATGCTTGCTTCCGGTGGTTTTCCCTGGACCGTAATACCAGTTGAGGCCCGAGACGATTATATGGCTACATTAGAAATTGCAAGTGTTGACCAGAATATTAAACCTTTTGCCTTATTCGTTGCTGATTTAGTAAAAGCGAGCATGAAAGGAAAGCCTGTAGCAAGATTATCCTAATTCTTGTATTGGGCAAAGTGACGTAGGTGGAGGGAATTATGAATGTGTGCGCCAGGAAAAGATAATGAAAGTGCATTATGCCATTAATGTGCTTTGATTATGCGCGGTGTTGAGGTGGGTAAACCGAGCTGAACGATTACCCAAGGGGATAGAAGTGAATGAGGGTTTATCCTACCGCAGACACATGGATACATTCTATAATTACCGTAACCTACACCTTTGCCATCGCGCCAGTTGGCCCCTTCGCTAAAAACATCCAATGGATGTTTTTTTAACGCTCGGTCCGGTGGGGATAAGAGGCTAATGGATTTCTTTTTGAAGTTCGAGTATTTAATGAGGAGTTCATAACTCTGCGGTGGGGAGAGGATATTTTACATAATGGCGTTATAGTACAGAAAGTGAATGAATGTGCTATAATTACGCATTATGTAAACATAGCTTGGGATAGCGTTTAAATTATTAGCTTTTTGCTGAGGGCAGCTCTTTGCAGTTGTGAACGAGGTATGAGAGAGCAAGCTGCAATGTGCTGCAAGAGTGTGGGAATTTGAACGCTATGGAAGTGTGGTGCGCGGAACAAACCAAAAGACAGAGGATTTTAAGCATAAGAAAGGTTCAAGCCAGGGCAAGCGAAAAAACTGGGTTTTGGGTTGTGAGGAATTAGTGCATTTTAAAAGCGACACTCATAATTTATTAAAATTAACTAAAAACAGATTTTCCACCCACCATTCTACCCACTTATAGAATTATATCATTGATTTACAGTTCAACAATCCTTTACTTTTTCTAAATTAGAGATGTTTTCTACCCACATAACTCCTCTTTTTACTAAACAAAACTTACGTTCTATCCTTTCAATACCTCTAAAAGTCTAAAATTTAGATATAGTTTTTCTTTGCCCACTTGTTCGCTTTTTAAAAACCCATTGCTTTCTAAATCCTTGAGATAATTCCCAACGGTCTTTAAGTTACCCAATCCTGCTTTTTCCAATTGGTTTCTTTTGGTATATGGCAATCGAAATAGTTGCTCCATTAAATCTTTTGAGTAGATTCTTGGAAGTTTTTCTTGAATTTCTATTCTCATTGCATTCATTAGCTTTTCAATTTCTGCAATTTGCTGTCTACCTTTCAATGCTGTTTGCTCTACCATATCGAGCATATACAGTATCCAGTCTTCCCAATTACCTTCTTCTGTAACCTTGCGGAGATTTGTGTAGTATTCGTTTTTATGATCAATAATGTAACTGCTTAAATACAAAGCCGGCATATCCAGCAACCTTGTAAGTTTTAGGTACAGTAACAGAATAATTCTTCCGGTACGACCATTTCCGTCAAAGAATGGATGTATCGCCTCAAATTGATAATGAATGATTGCCATTTTTATCAATGGATCCATAGCATCTTGAGCATGAATAAAATCTTCCAGATTTTTTAATTTTTCTCGAATGACATTTTCGCCTTCAGGTGGGGTATAAATCACTTTATTTGTAGCGGGGTTTTTTAACTGTGTTCCTGGAGCATTTCTTATACCAGAACCATTCTCTTTAATTATTCGCATTACCGCTATGAAAAGATTTGTGTTAAGTATAGGTCTTTTCTTTATTGCCTCTACCCCAAACCATAAGGCATCTTTATAATGTATGACTTCTTTAGTTGCTGGATTGTCATTTTTTTTATCTGCAATTGAGGCTTTAAACAATTCGTCTTGAGTGGTTATAATGTTTTCTATTGCAGAACTGGCTCTTGCTTCCTGTAAATTGATTGTATCAATAAATAATATAGGGTTGGGCAAATTAGTAATTGCTCCTTTTAATTCTGATAAGGCCCTACTTGCTGTAATTGTTTTTTTGAGTACGGTTGGGCTTTCTATTTCCTTTTGTGGTGGAAGGATAGGTAGATTATTATATGGTTCTTCTGGATTATAGGTTGTTTTACCCTCCATTATTGTCTGTTTTGAACGAGGGCGTTAAACACCTTCGGTATTAATACGAGTGTAAATATAGTAAAATATTACTCTCGTTCTACAAACAAGGGTAATTATTGCCCTTGTTTAAATTATAAGAGTAATATAATACCTTATAATCTTGATAAACTGTTTTCACAACCGCTCTAGCTAGATTATATGATGAATTATCGGTATTATGTCGGTGTTATCCTCTTAATTTCTTTTATCTTGACTTGTTTTTTCAAAGGCTATAAGGTTGAAGAGTTGGCGCATGCGAGAGCGGACGCGGTTGCCATAACGGTCTTCGAGTTCTTGGGCGTTTAGGTTGGTGGTAGCGTGGGTTAAGATTCTTCGAATTCTTTGATGAGATCCTGAAACACGTTCAGGATGACAGAATAACTCATAACGGGATATTAGGATTTCGCCCATAACGTTGCAGTCTTTACCGAAGTGACGGCCAGTTGTTTCAACTCCTAAATCGTCAAAACAGTAGTAATTGCTGTTGCCATAATCTTCGATAGTTTTATAACCAATGTTGTTGAATGCAAAGGTGATATTACGTGCCGGAATGACTTCGTAGGGCTTTTGATGGGGTACAATGTGCTTTAATAGTTTCATAAGGCTAGTTTTACCACAGCCAACTGGCCCAGATAGTAATATGCCTTTGTTGGGGTCGATATTGAATTTTTTGCAGTAATCGTAATCTTTGATAAAGTAAATACAAAGCTTGAACAGTATGACCTCATCTTCTTCATAGATTTTAAAGTTTTTACCGAACAGCATTTTGCCTTTATGATCCAGGTAAATGAGCATTTTCTGGAAATCGTAATGAATTTGGTCGCCCTTGAGTTCGCCGAGGTGGTACTCTACGCCTTTTTCAATGATGATGTGTGGTTGGGTGTTCATGCTTATTATTTTTCAAACTCCCCGTCCGACTTTGTCGGACACCCCTCTTTGGCTAAAGAGGGGAGCTTTTTGTTATTAAACTTATAAGGGCTCATTATAGTTTTTGTTTTTGGTTGTTTTTAGGTTGTCCTGATTGTTTTGATGTTTCCAAGGTTTAATTGAATTGGTTAGTTATTAGTTGTTTATATTTTATATATACTGATTTATAATATTCTCGAACAATTCTTGTTTCCCACTTTGGAGTTTTAATTCGCCATTTGCTTGTGCAATAGCATACAAATCCTGTAAATTTAATTTACCATTTTCAAAATCTTTACCTTTTCCTGAATCAAAAGAACTGTAACGTTCTTTTCTTAATTTTTCATAAGGTGAAGATGTTATGATTTTATCTGCAATTAATAAAGCGCGAGCAAATGTATCTGCACCTCCAATATGTGCATGGAATACATCATCCATATCTGTTGAGTTTCTTCTGATTTTAGCATCAAAATTAACGCCACCACCTTGTAATCCTCCTGCTTTTAGGAATACCAACATCGCCTCAGTAGTTTCTTGAATGTTATTAGGAAATTGATCGGTATCCCATCCGTTTTGGTAATCACCTCTATTAGCATCTAAGCTTCCTAACATACCAGCCTTTGCAGCAGTTTCAATTTCATGTTGGAACGTATGTTGAGCCAATGTTGCGTGGTTTACTTCAATATTCATTTTAAAGTCTTTGTCTAAACCTTGCTCTCTTAAAAATCCAATTGCAGTTGCTGAATCAAAATCGTATTGATGTTTCATTGGCTCCATTGGTTTTGGCTCAATAAAGAAGTTTCCTTTAAAGCCTTGAGCACGTGCATAATCTCGAGCCATTCTTAAAAACTGTCCCATATGGTCCAATTCGCGTCCCATATCGGTATTTAATAATGACATATAACCTTCTCTACCACCCCAGAACACATAGTTTTCACCATTTAATTTGATGGTTGCATCTATAGCCAATTTAATTTGTCCACCTGCTCTTGCAAGCACATCAAAATCTGGATTGGTAGAAGCCCCATTCATATATCGTGGGTTAGAAAAACAGTTCGCTGTTCCCCATAATAATTTAACACCACTAGTTGCTTGTTTCTCTTTTATGTAATCTGTAATGGTAGCTAATCGTTTTTCTGATTCTTCAAACGTTGCCCCTTCTTGAATTAAATCGAAGTCATGAAAACAGAAATAGTCAAAGCCCATTTTGCTGATAAATTCGAAAGCGGCATCTGCTTTATCTTTTGCCGCCTGAATTGGATCTGATGATTGATCCCAAGCAAAATTTTGAGTTCCAGGCCCAAATGGATCTCCACCTTGCCCACAGAATGTATGCCAGTAAGCAATTGCAAATTTAAAATGCTCGCGCATTGTTTTTCCTGCTACTACTTGGTTTGGATTGTAGTATTTAAATGCAAATGGATTGTCTGATTCTTTTCCTTCAAATTTAATTTTGTCTATTCCTTTAAAGTATACTTTAGTTGCCATGATGAAATGTGTTTATTCGTTTAATTGTTTATTCGTTTATCTATTTTTAGTTCTATTCCCGCGTTAGGGATTGAACGGTCTGTTTGAGCTACCTGACCTTAGACGGGAGCAAGTAGTGAAAGCCCGATCTTTTAGAAACGCCCAAGTGTTATTTACTTAATATGAGTTCTAATTCTTTTTTCCAATTTTTATAGGCGCTTAAATAAGGTTTCTTGTCTTTAAAGGGCATGAAGGTCATAACATGGTCATTATC
>JBBKXS010000061.1:0-3332 GCA_037969605.1 Flavobacteriaceae bacterium | reverse complement strand
CCATTAGCAGCCTCAAAACGGCCCATACGGTTTTCATTGGCTCCAGTAAATGCCCCTTTTTTATAGCCAAATAATTCACTTTCAAACAAAGTGGAGGTGAGAGCCCCGACATCAACTTTCACAAAAGGTTTGTTTTTACGGTTGGAATTTTCGTGTATGGCTTGTGCTATTAAATCCTTGCCAGTCCCATTCTCTCCCAAAATCAAGATGTTGGCATCGGTTGGAGCCACTTTATTAATCTTGAGAAATACATCTTGCATCACATCACTATCGCCAATAATTTTTTGCCCTTTACCAGTTTGTAAATTTTGAAGCTTAGCTGTTTGTTTCTTTTTAAGGAGTTGCTGAATAGACTCTACAATCTTTTCATTTTTCCAAGGTTTTACCAAAAAATCTGACGCGCCTTCTTTTAATGAACGTATTGCCAGATCAATATCTCCGTATGCAGTAATTAGGATAATATCAATTTTTGAATTGAATTCCTTAATCTTGTTGAGCCAGTAAATACCTTCATTTCCTGTATGGACCAGACCATTGAAATTCATGTCCAAAATTACAATGTCAAAATTATGAGTTTCCAAAAGTGAAATGATGGTATTGGGGTTTTTATTGACGGCCACATGTTTAACTATCGACTTAAGTAAAAGTCGTAATGCCGTCAGTACGTCTTCATCGTCGTCAATAACCAATATGCTGGAATCCTTTAAATTCATAACCCAAAGTTAATAATTTCAACTACCAATTGAATATGTAACAATCAGTAATTTATTTAGTCTTTAAATTGTATCATTTTCGAACAAGTGGTGTATCAAAACCGTACACATAATATATGTTTTGATATTTATGTTCCTAATTTACAATATTTTACAAATTTGGCATCATTATGTCATATACATCGCTAAAAACAATACTGTATATGGATATCCCCATAGAAAAGAAACGATTTACAACCTCAAAATTAATTAAGATAGGTCTAGCTGTACTTATAGTCGCATTAATTTTATATGTCATTATTTTTTCTTCTGGTAATTCAAAGCTCAACGTTGAAAAAGAACGGTTAAGCATCAATACCGCTCAAATGGGTATTT
Organism: Flavobacteriaceae bacterium; assembly: GCA_037969605.1. Classification (GTDB taxonomy): domain Bacteria; phylum Bacteroidota; class Bacteroidia; order Flavobacteriales; family Flavobacteriaceae; genus Geojedonia. The sequence continues at coordinate 2,244 of JBBKXS010000061.1, read as the reverse complement.
TTCAAGAAAATATTCCTGTTAATGGGGTAGTTCTTCCAATTACAACCATTTATCTCGATGCCATAGAAGGTGGCCGTGTTGAAGAAAAATATGTTGAAGATGGAGCGGTATTGAAGGCAGGTGACCCCATTTTAAGATTGTCAAATACCGATCTTGAATTAAGCTTGGTCAATCAAGAAACTTCTGTCTACAACTTATTGACCCAAATGCAGATTTCTCAAAATGCGGCAAGACAAAATACCATAAACAAACTGAATCAGTTCACAGATGTTGAAAATAGCTTAATAGAAGCTGAGAGAGTCTATAATTTAAATAAAAAACTTTATGATAAAGGTGTTATTGCAGGCCAAGATTTTATCAAATCTAAAAACGATTACAACTATCAAAAAGAGCGTGTACAACTAGCCAACCAAATTCTAAGTCAGGATTCAGTTGCTACGAAACAAGAATTAAATCAAGTTCAAAGCTCCTACCAACGGACACAAAATGCTTTGGAATTGATGCGCCGTAAGGTTGCCGATCTTGTGGTTAAGGCTCCTGTTGATGGCCAATTGACATCACTAGACGCTGAAATTGGTCAATCCAAAAATAAGGGAGAACGACTCGGTCAGATTGACGTGTTGAGTGGCTTTAAAGTTCGTGTAGATGTCGACGAGCATTATATCAGTAGGATTTATACTGGTCAACGTGGGTCTTTTACCTTCAATAACAAACAGTACTTTCTTGTCATAAAAAAAGTATACACGCAGGTCACCAATGGGCGATTCCAAGTTGATATGGAATTTGAAAATGAAATACCAGAAGGGATTAGACGAGGACAGACCTTACAGATTCGTGTGGCATTGAGTGAAGAAAAACAGGCCCTGTTGATTCCCAAAGGCGGTTTTTTTCAACAAACTGGAGGCAATTGGATTTTTAAAGTAAGTGGAAATGGCCAGTCGGCTTATAGAGCAGACATATCATTGGGAAGTCAAAACACTGAGTATTATGAAGTGTTAAGCGGGTTAAATGCTGGAGATAAAGTTATAACCTCAAGTTATGACAATTATGGCACTATACAAGAATTGGTTTTAAAAGATTAACAATAAGACTATCTAAAAATAAAAAGTTAAATAATTAATTACTAAAAAATGATAACAATAACCGAATTAGAGAAATACTACAGTACAGACGAAGTACGTACAATAGCATTGAATAAATTTTCCTTTAAAGTAAATGATGGTGAATTTGTGGCTATTATGGGACCATCAGGATGTGGCAAATCAACCCTTTTAAATATTCTCGGCCTATTGGATGATTCCGATGGTGGAAAATTTGAGTTTAATGGTATTGAAGTGTCGGATTTCAACGAACGAAAACGTGCCAATTTAAGAAAACACAATATTGGATTTGTATTTCAGAGTTTTAACCTTATAGATGAACTTACCGTTTTCGAAAATGTAGAACTTCCCCTTATCTATACAGGAGTAAAACCTGCTGAACGCAAAAAACGTGTAGAAGAAGTTTTGGAAAAAATGCAGATCATGCACCGACGCAAACATTTTCCACAGCAATTATCTGGTGGTCAGCAGCAAAGAGTTGCCGTTGCAAGAGCTGTAGTCAATAACCCAAAACTTATCCTTGCCGATGAGCCAACAGGTAATTTGGACAGTAGTAATGGTAACGAAGTTATGGATCTTTTAACTGAACTCAATGAAGCCGGAACAACCATTATCATGGTAACACACAGTGAGCACGACGCCAAATATAGCCACCGAATTATACGAATGTTGGATGGACAAAAAGTGACCGAGAATGTTCTGATATAGATAAAAAATAATCAATCAAAAATCGAGCAATCATGATCAAAAATTATTTCAAAATAGCCTGGAGGAACCTTTTAAAGAACAAGGTTTACTCTTTCATAAACATTTTTGGGTTGGCCATTGGCATGGCAGTAACCATTATGATTTCTCTCTGGATTGCAGATGAAATCAGCTTTGACACCAATTTTAATAATTACGATAGAATTGCACAAGTATACCAAAGTCAAACCTTTAATGGGAAGGTTGGCACGGGACAGGCAATTCCTAGACCATTAGAGGGCTTATTGAGAGAGGAATACAGTGACAATTTTAAACATATTGCCATGTCGTCATGGACAAACTCTCTTTATCTCAAATATAATGATAACAACATTTCCAGAAGCGGAAATTATATGCAGGAATCCGCTTTAGAAGTTTTTGATTTCAAAATATTAAAGGG
>JBBKXS010000060.1:0-3131 GCA_037969605.1 Flavobacteriaceae bacterium | reverse complement strand
TATTAATTAATTAATCCTTTTATTATGAACAAACTTTACTTTTTACTTTTTACAATTTTAATTTCTGCTGTCTGTTTAGGGCAAACTACAGTTTTAGAGGAATCCTTTGAAACTGATGGAAATGGTTCGAGATATTCAACTTCAGTGCCTGAATTTACAGATGGAACTGGTGGAGATTTCTTCACAAGAACAGATGGCACAACTGCAACTGTACCTTCTTATTATGTAGTATCAGGACAAGATGCGTCATATTACTTTGCTGCTATGGATACAAATGGAGATGGTGGGCCAGCAATTTTGACTTTAGATTTTACTGGAATAGATATCTCTGCATTCACAAATATGACTTTTGCAATGTTAGCGGCTGAAGACGATTCTTCAGATGGCTTCGAAGATTGGGATGCTGATGCAAGCGTTCTAGTAGAAATTAATATAGATGGTGGTGGATATACCAAATTAATTCAATTTTCTAGTGGTGGAGCTACTAATACTGAACCTGGATTGGACACTGATTTTGACGGAATTGCTGATAGTACTTTATTAACACCTACTTTTCAAGAATTTATTGCTTCAATCGGTAATGGCACAAGTGCTGATATTAGAATAACATTTACAAATTTAGAATCCGGTGATGAGGATATTGCAATTGATTATATTAGAATTATAGATGGTTATGTGGCAAATCCTTCAATTTCATTGACTTCTCCATTAGACAATAGTGTACTCCCTCCTGGCACAACAAGTGTAAATGTTGAGTGGTCCACAGCCAATCTTGGTGGTGGAGAAACTGTTGATATTACAGTAAATGGGAGTACTACCAATAGTGTATCGAGCCCATTCCCTGTTGCTACTTCAGATGGTCAAAATTATAATATTACTGTTGAGTTAATTGATGGTGGTGTTATTGATACTGATATGATTAGTTTTGATGTCGCAAGTTTGACCAATGTGGCTGATATTTCTACGCTCCGATCTGACGTCATTGCAAATGGTCTTGGGAAATTTTATCAAATTACAGGCACATCTCTTGTAACTCATACAGATGGTTTTAATAATAGACAGTGGATTCAAGATGGTAATATTACAGGGATTTTAATGTATGATTCAGGAAGTGTGAGTACAACGTTTACTGTTGGTGATAATGTATCTGGATTAAAAGGCTATACAGAAGAAAGTGCTGGTGTTTTGAGATTTGTTCCTTTTGAAGATTCGGGTAGCATAGATTCTTCTGGTAATCCAGTAACTCCTCAAGTTGTTACCATTGCTGCATTTAATGCTGCCCCGGATGATTATGAATCTGAATTGATAAGAATAAATAATATTACTTTTGTTGATGGTAATGGGGTAACAACTTTTAGTACTGGAACCAATTATAATGTAACTGATGGTGTTGATACAGTTGTTAAACGTACAGATTTTTTCAGTGCAGATTATATTGGACAACTTATCCCTTCAGGACTACAGCCCGCTATTGTAGGTGTTGCAGGTGAATTTAATGGTACTTCACAAATATATGTTAGAAGCATGAGTGATCTTACGCTTTCATCTGGTGAATTTAGTGCCAATTCTTTTAAAGTTTACCCCAATCCAACCTCAATTGGCTATGTAAACATCTCAAGTAAAAGCCAAATCTCTATGAAGGTTAGTGTATTCGATGTTTTAGGAAAACAAGTTATTAATAAAACCGTTGACAACAATCGTTTGGATGTTTCAACATTGAGCTCTGGAATTTATATTATGAAAATTTCACAAGACAATGCCACTACAACCAAAAAGTTAGTGATTAATTAACAACTCTATTTATAGTTTTTTAAAGCGTTGCCCGTGGGCAACGCTTTTTATTTTTAGCTACTTTTGCTTTAATGATTCATCCTAACGACATCTTCAACATTCAATCTGAAAAAGACTTTGAAACTTTGGCGTTAAAGGTTTTTAAATTTCAGTTTGAGAACAATGGTGTCTACCGTTCATTTTGTGATTTGCTGTACAAACATCCTAGTGATATAACATCCATAAAAGAAATTCCTTTTTTACCCATCCAGTTTTTTAAATCACACAAGGTTTTAAGTAGCCAAAAACCAATTGAAAAGACTTTTTCAAGTTCTGGAACCACTGGAAGTATCACAAGCAAACATTATATTACTGATATCTCTCTTTATGAAAAAAGCTTTCGAAAAGGGTTTCAGCAATATTATGGCAATATCAAGAATTATGTGATTTTAGCCTTATTGCCTTCCTATTTAGAGCGCGAAGGTTCGTCATTGATTTACATGGTTGATACTCTCATTAAACAATCCGAACATAAGGAGAGTGGTTTCTATTTGAATAATCTTTCCGAATTAAAAGACATATTATTAAAGCTAGAGTCAGAAAGTAAACAAACACTTTTAGTAGGGGTTTCGTTTGCATTACTAGATTTAGTTGAAAAATATAAGTTTCAATTGAAGCACACCATAATCATGGAAACTGGCGGGATGAAAGGACGACGCAAAGAATTGGTGCGTTCGGAACTTCAATCTATTTTAAAACAAGGTTTTGGGGTTAAAACCATACACAGTGAATATGGAATGACCGAACTTTTAAGTCAGGCATATTCTAAGGGTAATGGTATTTTTGAAAGCCCAAACTGGATGAAAGTCCTAATCCGAGATCCTGAGGATGCCCTAACACCTTTGAAACCTAATAAAATTGGAGGGATTAATGTCATCGATTTAGCAAATATTAATTCATGCTCATTTATAGCTACCCAAGATTTAGGAAAAATCAACGCTAACGGAACTTTTGAAATTGTTGGTAGGTTTGATCATTCCGATATTAGAGGATGTAATTTAATGGTACTGTAATTAATCTTGTTTTTTTCGACTTATGGAATATGAAAAATTTAATATTTCTATTATTTATTGGGATACATTTTAGTAATGCCCAAACTATTGATTTTAACACAAAAAAAGGATATGCTGCAGAAGGTTACGATGTGGTAGCTTATTTTGAAAATGAAGCTATAAAAGGCGACCTTAAATATTCAACAACTTCTGAAGGCGTTAAATATAAATTTATCTCACAAGAACATTTGAACAGGTTTATTGATAATCCTGAAAACTATATTCCTCACTATGGTAGCTATTGTGCTT
>JBBKXS010000059.1:0-2727 GCA_037969605.1 Flavobacteriaceae bacterium | reverse complement strand
ACATTTCAATTTATTGCCATAGTCGCCCTTTTACTGTTTATTTCATTACTGGCTATTTACTTTTTTTCTGAAGATTACCGGAAAGATGATTTCTATAATCGCTTATCAAATAAGGCCTCCAACACAGCCAAACTATTGATTGCGGTTGATGAAGTGGATGCAAATCTTCTGAGAATAATTGAAAAAGATAATCCTGTAAGCCTACCAAAGGAGAGTATTGCTATTTACGATTACACGGATGAACTGCTTTACGGTTCAGATGAAGAAAACCTACTTGGAATTGATAAGGAATTGCTGGATGACATAAGGCTTGAAAATGAACTTCGTCATCGAATTGGAGATTTCGAAATTCTCGGGTTTCTATTTGTTGATAAATATGACCGTTTTGTCGTAATAATTGGGGCTGAGGATATTTATGGTTTGAGGAAAATGAGAAACCTTCGTACTGTTCTTCTGTTTGTTTTTGCTATGAGTATTATCCTTGTGTTTTTTTTAGGATGGATATTTGCTGGTAGGACACTTAGGCCAATATCCAGAGTGATTGATCAGGTTGATAATATTACCATAACAAGTTTAAACCTTAGAGTCGATCAGGGCAATGGAAAAGATGAGATAGCCACACTTGCAGCAACCTTCAATAGCATGCTCGACCGTCTTGAAGCTGCATTTAAGATGCAAAAAAACTTCATTGCGAATGCTTCACATGAATTAAGGACTCCCTTGACTGCAATTACTGGGCAGTTAGAAGTTATATTGATGAAAAGCCGTACAACGGAGGAATATAAGAAAGCTATGATCTCAGTACTTGATGACATGAAAAATCTCAATACTATTTCAAATCGTTTGCTATTGCTTGCCCAGGCAAGTTCTGAAGCTGGTGAAGCAGCCTTCACCAATTTGAGAATTGATGAACTGGTTTGGCAGGCCTCAAGTGAATTAAAGAAGCGAAATCCAGAATATATAATTATGGTTTCTTTCAATGAGGTATTGAGTAATGAAAAGAAACTTACAGTATATGGAGATGAGCAATTAATGAAGACTGCTTTAGTAAATTTGATGGATAATGGTTGCAAATATTCTTCTGAACATAAAGTGGAAGTCCATCTTGGTTCTAAAGGAACTAACAAACTCATTCTTATCTTTTCGGATAAAGGTATTGGCATTGAACCTAGCGACTTAAAGCAAATCTTTGAACCCTTCCATAGAGGAAGAAATGCAAGCTCATTTAAAGGTCATGGAATAGGATTGTCGCTGGTTAATCGCATTATTAAAATGCATGGAGGGGACATTAAGGTTGAGTCAGAAATCAATCATGGCACAACTGTTACTGTTTTACTGCGATCCATTTAAATTTTAATCACTTTTTAATTTCATTTTAACTCGATTCTAATTCCAAGACATCATCTTTGGGTCAAATATAAATTATAAAAAATGCCCCAGTCTTCTGGAGCACAAAAACCTAAAAGGAAAAAGATGACAACAGAAAACAAAAAAGTAATAAAAAACAAGGTGATTGCAGGGAGTTTGACAACACTTTTAATTGCGGCCATTATTGGGCTGCTCTATTTACAAGACTCAAACAAATCCATGAGTGATTTGTTGGATGCGACTAAACTTAAATCTGAACGTTCTCTTTCAGAAAAACTATCTCTTGATAAGGAGATTGACAATCTGAAAAAGCAGAAGATTAACTTAGGAAACAAAAACTCTGAACTTGATAAATTGCTCGCAAGTTCAAACAGCGCATTGGCTAAGAAAGAAAAAGAACTAAAAGCTGTACAATGGGACAAAAACAAGTCTAAAAAATTGGAATCAGAATTGGCTGAAATCCGAAAGGTTAAAGGCGAATTGGAGAATCAGATAGCCATGCATAATGAAACCATCAAAAGGCTTCGAGGTGAAAACGAACAGTTAAGCATGAATGCAGCTTCATTAAAGGAACAAAATGAAGCCCTTATTGCAAGTAGTAAGGTGGCCAATGCCATAAATGCAAACAACTGGAAGGTAGAAACTACCAAGGGGAAAAGAGATCGTTTGACCGTGGTAGCACGTAGAACGAATAAAATTTCAATGGGGTTTGATATACCTCAGAATTTGGTCGAAAATATTAATTTCAAAATCACCACACCAAATGGAGCTACTTTGCCTGAAGGAGATAGGTTGAGCTATGTTGTAATTGATAATGATAGCGACTTTGTAGCCAGCCTATCACCTTACATTGAAAGCAATGGGGTTACAAAAAGAATCGAGATGACTTATAGACCCAAAGCTAATGAAAAACTTGTAGCGGGAATATACAAGATCGATGTCTATGAGAAAAATGTGTATATCAATAGTTACCAGGTAAGATTGAGATAATCCAACGAATATCTTGATTATGAAGAGCCCACCACCCAAATCGTGGGTTCTTTTTTTTAGTGTAAAAATACCCCTGCCGATGCGCGAGTCCTCTCGCGTTCCATTATTAAAGAAAAATTAACCCACTCCAAAGATTGACTTCGTAGAATCTTCGATTTTGGGAGGCAACAATGGTTAAACAAACCTAAAAAATCTCCTACAAATTATCCAATTGGTTGTATTCTAAAATGGATATCATCATTTGACTTTCTCCAAAAAATAGCCGAAATTCGATTGACGTTGTATATAATTAACTTGTGCTGAACTCCTGTCTGCCGCCTGCCTGTCGGCAGACAGGACAGGCAGGTGTTTCAGTATTAAAACAGCTTC
>JBBKXS010000058.1:0-5055 GCA_037969605.1 Flavobacteriaceae bacterium | reverse complement strand
AAATTCAAATGATATCATTTGAATTTCAATTCATCGATAATTATTTAAACAAATTTCAAATTTTATTGTAAATTATTACCTTATAACCATATTAAAAAATGTGGCTTTGATATTATCTTTTGAATGGGGTAATCATTCGAACAACTACCAATAGATTTCACTCAAAGTTTACGTTATTTTTTAACCATAATAAACATGAAAATTCAAATGAAAAATTGTTTAGTTGTAGCTTCACTCGCCCTTTTTCTGTTCTCAGATTGTTCTCAAGAAAAAAAAGATGTAGCTCCTTGGAAATCATTATTCAATGGTAAAGATTTATCTGGATGGTCTCAAAAAGGAGGAACTGCCAAATACACTATTGAAGATGGAATGATTGTAGGAACAACAATGAATTATACGCCTAATTCTTTCTTAACGACGGATAAACATTATGGAGACTTTATCATAGAACTTGATTATAAAGTAGATTCCACCATGAATTCTGGTATTCAAATTAGAAGTCACAGTGAACCTAAATATCAAAATGGAAGAGTTCATGGATACCAAATCGAAATAGACCCTTCCGAAAGAGCTTGGAGTGCTGGAATTTATGATGAAGCAGGACGTGGCTGGTTAGTCCCATTGACTGATAATATAAAGGCGAAGCAGGCCTTTAAGCAAAATGAATGGAATCATTATCGAATTGAAGCTATTGGTGATACTATTAAAACCTGGATCAATGGTGTTCCCGCTGCACATCTCATTGATGATGTGGTACACGACGGATTTATTGCCCTTCAAGTCCATCAAATTGGAGATGATGTGGAACCTGGCAAACAAATTATGTGGAAGAATATCAATATTATCACTGATAGTGTCACTAAATACAGTACCAAAAGTTCGATAAACCCGGTAATCACAAAAAATCAATTGACTTATCAGGAAAAAATTGACGGATGGAAAATGCTTTGGGATGGAAAAACAACTCATGGTTGGCGAGCTGCAAAATTAGATCATTTTCCAGAAAAGGGTTGGGAGATAGAAGATGGAAATTTGATTGTTTTGGCTGCTGAAGGTAAGGAAGCTGCCTCCGGTGGCGATATTGTAACTTTGGACAACTATGGAGATTTTGAATTGAAAGTTGATTTTAAAATAACAAATGGGGCCAACAGTGGTATTAAATATTATGTCGATACCGATTTGAATAAAGGTGAAGGTTCTTCAATAGGGTTGGAATATCAGATTTTGGATGACGAACTTCATCCGGATGCTAAATTGGGTAGTCATGAAGGGAGCAGAACTGTGGCATCATTGTATGATTTGATTAAAGCAGATCCATTAAAACCCATAAATCCAATTGGAGAATGGAATACAGCGTATATAGTTTCTAAAAATAATCATATAGAACACTGGTTAAATGGAATGAAAGTATTAGAATATGACCGGGATAGTGAAGGGTTTAAGACATTGGTTTCAGAAAGTAAATACAAAATATGGCCAGACTTTGGCATGTTTGAAAGAGGGAATATACTATTACAAGACCACGGCAATCAAGTGTTTTTTAAAAACGTAAAGATCAAACCATTAAATTAATTGACTATGACATCAAGAAGAGGCTTTATATCTAAAACAGTATTGGGAAGTGCCGCAATAGTGGTTGGAAACACAGCTATGAGTATGACTGCGAGCAGCTATCGTAAAATTATGGGTGCAAATGATAGAATAAATGTAGCAATAGCTGGACTTGGAAGGCGATTAGAGGGATATTATGAACCAATTGCTAAAAAAGAAGCAAATGTCAACTTACTTTATTTGTGTGATGTGATGAAAAGCCAACGTGAAAAAGCATTACAAAATTTCTCAAAGCATATAGATTATAAGCCATATTTAGAAAATGACATTAGAAAAGTTTTAGAGGATAAAAATGTAGATGTATTAATAAATGCTACACCAGATCATTGGCACACACCAGGATCCATTATGGCCATGAAAGCAGGTAAGCATGTGTATGTAGAAAAACCTAGCAGCCATAATATGAACGAAAATGAAATGCTCGTTCAAGCGTCAAAAAAATATGATAAAGTAGTGCAGATGGGCAATCAACAACGATCTTCTGAACATACTATTAAAATTATTAATGATATTCACAACGGAATAATAGGAACACCATACAAAGCCGTAGCTTTTTATATCAATTCTCGACAAGAAGTACCAATACAAAAAGCTGCTCCTATTCCTGATGGTTTAGATTGGGAATTATGGCAAGGACCAGTAATTAGAAGAGAATATACACATGACACTTGGGACTATAACTGGCATTGGTACGGATGGAATTATGGTACTGCAGAATCCGGCAATAATGGAACACACGAACTGGATATTGCCAGATGGGCTTTAAGTGTTGACTATCCAACTTATGCAGAAGTTGAAGGTGCCAAAAGACATTTCTTAAATGATGGTTGGGAAATGTATGATACCATGCTCGCTACCTTCAAATTTAACGATAATAAAATCATTCAATGGGATGGAAAAAGCCGAAATGGTTATGATACCTATGGTGCCGGTAGAGGTACTATAATTTATGGAAGCGAAGGCTCCGTTTTTGTAGATAGAACAAGTTATAAATTAACAGACAGAACGGGTAAAATCATTGAACATTATGACAGTGGAAGTAATGAAGCAGGAACTGCACTTGGTGGAGGTGGTGATATAACCACAAGCCATATGATTAATTTCTTTAATACAATTCGTGGAAAGGACAAACTGAAAGCGCCTATTGATGATGCCAGTATTAGTATGGCTATGGTACATTATACCAATATTGCCTACCGTTTGGGTAAAGGTTTTTCAATAGACGAAAACACAGGAAGAATTTATGATAGAGAAGCCATGCAATTATGGAGTAGAAGTTATGCCAAGGGTTGGGAATTAGAACTTTAAATTATGAATAGAAGGCATTTTGTAAAAAAAGGAAGTATGGCTGCGTTGGCAATTACAGCGGCGACCTCAGTAAAAGGGAGTTTTAATTTCTTCAAAAAAGCAAATAACACTATAAACGTCGGAGTTATTGGAACAGGTGATCGTGGAGCTGGCTTAATTCCATTTATCAATGAAATAGGTGGAATACAAGTGGGTGCTTGCTGTGATATTTTACCATTTAGACTAGAAAATGGATTAAAAAAAGTAGAAGGCAAAGTTAAAGCCTATAATGATTATCGTCATCTACTTGATAATAAAGATATAGATGCTGTTATTGTAGCCGTTCCGTTTAGCATGCACGCTAATATTGAAATTGAAGCTTTAGAAGCTGGGAAGCACATTTATGGAGAAAAAACCTTGGCTAAAGGTTATGATGCGATTCAGCAAGTGATTAATAAAAAACATGAGCATCAGGATTTAATTTTTCAAACAGGTCATCAATACCATAGTTCGAGATTATATGCCAATGTGGTTAAAATGATTAAAGAAGGCAAAATAGGTAAAATTGCCGCTTTTGAATGTCAGTGGAATCGTAATGGTAATTGGAGAAGAGAAGTTCCTAGTCCAGACTTGGAACGCTTAATCAACTGGAGAATGTATAAAGAATATTCAGGAGGTCTTACCGCAGAATTATGTTCACACCAAATCGATTTTGTAAACTGGGTGTTGAACGAATCACCTAAAGAAGTCATAGGCGTAGGAGGCATTGATTATTGGAAAGACGGCAGGGAAACCTATGATAACATTCATTTAATTTACAGCTATCCCAGTGGAGTCAAGGCAACATTTACGTGTTTAACTTCAAATGCAATGAATGATTACCAAATCAAAATCATGGGCGATAAAGGCACTATTATTTTAGATTATACCAAAGCATGGTTTTATCCGGAAGATAATTTGGAAAAAAAAATAGGAGAAGTAGACGGTGTTTCTGGAGCTACCATTCAATGGGAAAAAGGTAAAGGAATTCCATTGCACTTCACTCATAGCGATCCCAGTAAACAAGCCTTATTGGATTTTAGAGATAGTATCTTTGATAACAAAACACCTCTTTCTAACCTACACACTGGTGCCGAAACTGCTATTGCTGTACAAATGGCTTTAGATGCCATGTATAACAATACTATTGCAATATGGAAACCAGAATATGATATCATGCTTAGCAAGGCTTAAGCTTAATAGGTAAAATTATTCGAAGGGTTCTATTATAAAGTTTAATGACAATTATTTTTATCTCGAGAATTTGCTTTTCTTCTAAGACACTAGGGTCTTGGCACATTCATCGTCTAACTATTGTATTGTTAATTATTAAATTAGCCAGTACATTTATGATAACATATTAATTGATTATAAGCAACTCATTATCTATATATTAATTAACATATAATTTTAAAAATAGGAAACATTATAAAAATAAAAGGCCCTCCATGTTTCCATGAAGGGCCTTCAAAAAAGGCGATGACCTACTCTCCCACAAATGCAGTACCATTGGCGCTAACGGGCTTAACTTCCCTGTTCGGAATGGTAAGGGGTGAGCCCCGTTGCCATGATCACCCTAGTCTTAAGCTGTAGGCTGTGGGCAATATGCTCTGGGCTTATTGCTTACGGCCTATAGCTGTCACGCCTTGGCGTGACAAATATCTTGACATATTGAAAAAGACGATCAGATCGTCGCGATATCATGAAAATTAAAACAAGCCTGTACTTATAAAAAACAGCCGTACAACAAGCCCACGGGCTATTAGTACCACTCGGCTGCGGACATTGCTGCCCTTGCACCTGTGGCCTATCAACGTGGTAGTCTCCCACGGCCCTTTAAAGAAATCTCATCTTGTGGTGGGTTTCGCGCTTATATGCTTTCAGCGCTTATCCCTTCCGAACGTAGCTACCCAGCAATGCTCCTGGCGGAACAACTGGTACACCAGAGGTTCGTCCAATCCGGTCCTCTCGTACTAGGATCAGATCCACTCAAATTTCTAGCGCCCACAGTAGATAGAGACCGAACTGTCTCACGACGTTCTGAACCCAGCTCGCGTGCCACTTTAATGGGCGAACAGCCCAACCCTTGGGACCTTCTCCAGCCCCAGGATGTGACGA
>JBBKXS010000057.1:0-4095 GCA_037969605.1 Flavobacteriaceae bacterium | reverse complement strand
CTCCAATTCAAATAGGACGACTTCAAAATTATGCCACTAACAAAACCATAACTGCTGATAAAGTGATCTGTAAAGTAGGAACATCAAATGGTAAAAAAATTGCTATAGTTGGTGGGGGTCCAGCAGGAATAGCCTGTGCTTGTGAAGCCAGAACATTGGGGTATGACGTTGATATTTTTGAAGCCAAGTCACAACCATCAGGATTAACAGTTCATGGTGTGGCACCTTATAAAATCACCAATGAAGAAGTTTTACAAGAAATAAACTACTTACAAAAGCAACTAGGATTTAAAATAATATATAAGTCTGAAATCAATTCAAAAGAACAGCTAAAAAAACTAGAAGCCGATTATGATGCCATTTTTTTGGGTGTTGGCTTAGGGAAAACGGCAACAATTCAATTGGAAGGTGAAGAAAAAACTGGGGTGGTCGGTGCTGTTGAATTTATCGAAGACTTGCGTTTGAAACAACATCAAATTAAAGTACCGGACAAAGTAGTTGTACTTGGTGGAGGTAATACCGCTATGGATGCCGCTTCAGAATCGGCCAGAATGGGTGCCAGAAAAGTAGTTTTGGCCTATAGGAATTCTAAAAAATTTATGGGTGCTTATGGGTTCGAATACGATTTGGCTATTAGTGCGGGCGTTGACAGTTTGTTTAATGTAACACCCATTGCTATTACTGGAAACGGAAAAGTTGAAGGCGTCAAGTTCGCTAAAACCGAAATGATAGAGGGAAAGCTTCAAACAAACATGAACAATGTTTTTATTGTGCGTTGTGATTTGGTAATTAAAGCCACTGGTCAAGCAAAACAAGGCCATTTATATGATCTTATTGACGGTTTGGAAATAGATGATAAAACCGTCATTAAAGTGAATAATGAAACCTATCAAACTTCTAATCCTAAGTATTTTGCAGGAGGAGATGCCATCAATGGTGGAGCGGAAGTGGTCAATGCAGCATATGATGGCAAAATGGCGGCACAAGGGATGCACCAATGGTTAACAAAAAAATAAAAACACTTGTCATTCCGCACTTGATGCTGAATCCACTTTAAAATTCAATTTGGATTCCTGCCTTCGCAGGAATGACAATTAAAAAACATAAAAATGATTGACTTATCAATAAACTTCGCAGGAATTAAATCACCAAACCCATTTTGGTTGGCTTCTGCACCACCTACCAATTCGGGATATCAAATCATGAAAGCTTTTGAAGCAGGATGGGGAGGAGCCGTTTGGAAAACGCTTGGAGTTCCGGTAGTAAACGTCTCAAGTCGTTATGGTTCCTTGAATTACAGAAACACCAAAATGATGGGTTTCAATAATATCGAGTTGATTACAGACAGGCCTTTGGCAGACAATCTTCGTGAAATTGAAGAAGTCAAAAAATATTTTCCTAACCATGCTGTCATAGCTTCTTTAATGGTAGAAACTAGGGCAGAATGGGAGCAAATCATAAAAGACGTTGAAAATGCAGGAGCCGATGGTATAGAGCTTAATTTTGGCTGTCCGCACGGGATGTGCGAACGCGGAATGGGTTCGGCTGTTGGACAAGAACCTGAAGTACTAAAAACTATTGTAGGTTGGGTGAAGGACGCTGCAAAAATTCCTGTAATTACAAAACTAACACCCAATATTTCTGAAATTGTGCATCCAGGTTTGGCAGCAGTACAAGGTGGAACCGATGCCATTTCCCTTATTAACACTATAAAAAGTATCGTCGGGATTGATTTAGACACTTATACTCCTTATCCTATGGTAGATGGTAAAAGCACCAATGGTGGTTACTGTGGTCCTGCAGTAAAACCTATTGCTTTGAACATGTTGAAAGAGTTGGCTCAGCATTCTGAAATATCCAAAGTGCCAATTTCTGGCATAGGGGGTATTGAAACTTGGCGCGATGTGGTTGAATTTATTCTTTTGGGAGCAACCTCTGTACAAGTGTGTACAGCTGTAATGCATTATGGATTTGGAATTGTCCGCGAAATGGAAGCTGGTTTACGCCAATTTATGGAAGAAAAGAATTATACAACTATTTATGATTTTGCTGGAAAGGCATTACCAAATGTCACTGAATGGAAACACTTGAACCTAAAACATAAAGTGGTTGCTGAAATCAATGCTGAAAAATGTATCGGTTGTGAATTATGTTACATTTCCTGCGATGATGGCGCACATCAAGCCATTGCATTGTCTAAGGATTTGAAAGTTAGAATTCCTAGCATCATTGAAGAAAACTGTGTAGGTTGTAATTTATGCTCGCTGGTTTGTCCTGTTGAAGATTGCATCACGATGGTAAAGCGCGATGACGGTACAGAAAACTTAACTTGGAATGAACGTACACAAAATGATGATATTCCTGTAACCTTTGACGATGACCGTGCTGGTGGGAAACACCATTTTGTACCAAAACCCTCAGATGCCTTGAAGTCTATAAGATAATGCCCATAATAGAATCTACTTACAAAACCTCGTATTTTTTTAGAAATGGATTTTTATCGACCGTTTATTCAGGCTTGATTAGACGCGTAAATGGCTTAGAGCAAAAACGTGAACGCATCACACTTTCTGATGGCGATTTTCTGGATTTGGATTGGAGCTTTTCAAAAGAAAAAAGTAAAAAACTGATTATTTTACTTCATGGTTTGGAGGGTCATGCTCAAAGGCCTTACATGACTGGAACAGCTAAACTATTTAATGAAAACGGAATAGATTCGGTTGCCGTCAATTTTAGAGGTTGTAGTGGAGAATCCAATCTAAAATACCGAAGTTATCATTCAGGTGAAACTAAGGATTTGGAAGATATCATTAATCAAATTATAAAAACTAAATCCTATTCAGATATTTATTTGAAGGGCATCAGTTTAGGTGGAAATGTCATCTTAAAGTATTTAGGTGAGTGCCATAATATTCCGTCACAAATTAAAGCGGGCATCGCTATTTCAGTACCCTGCAGTTTATATGGATCTTGCTTAGAATTGCATAAATTTAAGAACATATTGTTTCATGATAATTTTAAAAGATATCTTGTTAAACGTCTTAAAATTAAACAGTTTCTATTTCCTGAGAAGCTTTCACTTGCTGATATTAATAACATAAAAACCTTAAAGGATTTTGACGATGTTTATACCTCAAGGGCACATGGATTTAAAGATGCCTTGGATTATTATGAACAATGCAGCAGTTTGCAATTTCTTCAAAACATCAGTATTCCAACTCTGGTCATCAATGCCTTGAACGATTCGTTTCTGTCACCTGAATGCTATCCTGTAAAAGAAGCCAAACACAATCCAAACTTATTTTTGGAAATGCCTAAACATGGAGGCCATGTTGGGTTTATTAAATTTGGCAATTATTATTACAATGAAATACGAGCATTTGAATTTGTACAAGAATTATCTACTTTTTCTTGAGTTTTATATTATAAGAAATATCCTCATTTGAAAAAATTAAAAAGTTCTTAAGGATGTTTCATAATTCTTTGTTAATCCAAAATAAAAACCAATTTTTTTAGTAAATTTATTGGATTGTCTGGAAATGTTCTTTTTTTCAGATATATATATTAATTAATACTTCTAAAAAATGCCAACGTACAATTTAAAAATTAATGGAGCAAAGCACTCTGTTGAAACAGATTCCGACACACCCTTATTATGGGTTTTAAGGGATAAAATAGGTTTAGTGGGTACCAAATATGGTTGTGGAATTGGTCAATGTGGTGCTTGTACTGTTCATGTTGATGGTAGTGCAACTCGTAGTTGTTTGCTCCAAGTATCACAAGCCGAGGGGATGAAAATTACCACCATTGAAGGTCTTTCTAAAGATTGTGATCACCCAGTACAGAAAGCTTGGTTAGAACATGATGTTCCGCAATGTGGTTATTGTCAAGCAGGACAGATTATGACGGCAGCAGCCTTATTGGCGAGCAATCCGAATCCATCAGACAAGGAAATAGATTCATCAATGAATGGAAATATTTGTCGATGTGGAACCTATACAAGAATTAAGCAAGCAATCAAAACCGCATCTAAACTCTAAAATCAAAAGTCATGACAAAAGTAAATACACAATACAACCGTCGTTCATTTTTGAA
>JBBKXS010000056.1:0-7242 GCA_037969605.1 Flavobacteriaceae bacterium | reverse complement strand
AAAAACTATTTGCAAAACTTAACTAAGTCTATAGTTTTATAAAATTCGAAAGCCTTTGCTAATAGCAAAGGCTTTTTTTGTTTAAAATAATTTTTTAATTCGTTAAGAAAAGGTTTTCTAATTTTAAACGACTACTATTAAAATTTTAAAAATTATGAAGCGTTTGCTATCTGTCCTACTGATTACTACATTATTTAGCTGCCAAAACAATGCCCAAACCAATACCAAACAACAGGCCATTATGGATGCAAAACCTGTTGACGTTCCCTTACAAAACGGAAAAGCTAAAGCCTATTTTGCCAGTGGTTGTTTTTGGTGTGTGGAGGCTATTTATGAAAGTGTTAAAGGTGTAGATGAAGCCATTAGTGGTTATACTGGAGGGCATACCAAAAATCCAACTTATGAAGACAGCAACACTGGAAAAACTGGTCATGCCGAAGCTGTTGAGGTCATTTATGACCCAAATGTTGTGAGTTTTTCCACTTTGGTTGATGTTTATTTTGCATCCCAAGACCCAACTCAAATGAATGGTCAGGGACCTGATCATGGTTCTCAATATCGCTCCATTATATTTTATCAGAATGAAGAACAAAAGCAAATTATTTTAAAGAAAAAGGAAGCGCTTGCAAAAAAATTAAATGCAAAAATTGCAGCCGAGGTCTATCCATTTCAAAAATTCTGGAAAGCTGAAGACTATCATCAAAACTATGAAAAGCTTCACCCCAATCAACCTTATGTTAGAAGAGTTTCAATACCAAGATTAAACCGATTCAAACAAAAAATGCCTGAAGTTTTAAAACCTAATCATTAAAATTATTAGATAAATTCACCTTTTCTTTAAGGTTAAAGCTATAAAAAAAGAAACAGTCACAAAGATTAAAAGTGCAAAAAAACTTAATTTCAAACTCGATATTTCAGCTAAAAAACCTAATAAAACGGGACCAACCAAAAATCCTAAAAAGCCTATTCCAGATACAAAAGAAATTCCTATAGAAGCATCTAAACCTCTAACCGTTCCAGCTAACCTAAATAATTCTGGAATCACAACTGAAAGTCCAATACCTACCAATCCAAAACCAATAAGAGCTAATATTGGGTCCACTAAAAGAATACAACTAAAACCTATAGAGGCTATAATTATCCCACCTAAAATTAATGGTTTTGAACCAAAACGACTACTTATGGCATCGCCAAAAAAGCGACCTAAAGCCATTGTTGCAGAAAAAACAGTATATCCCAAGCCAATCCAAGATAGCTTCGCCAAAGAAACCTTTTCCAAATACAAAGCGCTCCAATCTACAATAGCACCTTCCGTCGACATGATAAAAAAAGCAATTATTCCCAAAACAATTAACGGAGTAATTAATTTGAATTTGGACGTGTTATCTTCTGTCTTTTCCGAAGAAACATTGATATATTTTTTTAAGAATATTAGATTGATAACAAGTAAAATTAGAATGACAACCAATAGATGGTAAACTGGCAGAATATCTTTGGTTAAAAAAAATCCACCAATACCTGCGCCTAAAAATCCACCCAAACTAAAAAATCCATGATTGGCAGACATGATATGGATTTTATCCCTTTTTTCAATTTCGCTAACTAAAGCGTTCATCGACACATCGGTAAACCCTGCAAATAGCCCAACCGTAAACATTCCAAAACAAAACCACAAATAATGGCCAGTAACAAAAGGAATAATAAATGAGAATAAAAAAAAAAAGATGCCAAAGCCTGTGGCCCTTCCAACTCCTAATATATTGATGAGTTTTGGAGTCAATAATATCATGATCAGCGTACCCAATGCCATAAAAAAAATAGCTAACCCCAAATCGCCTTCATCAATCCCCAATTTAGATTTAAGGGTTGGAATGTAAATGGCCCAAGTCCCGAAAATGATATTTATAGTAGCAAAAACTAGAGATGGAGCAAAATACTTACCATTGGTAATAATTAATCTTAAAGAATTCATATACTGTTTTAAATCGCCAAAGTTAAATAAATTCCATAACTGCTTTTCATTTTATACCTTTATAAAAAAACTATATGAAACAACTTATCACACTTCTGTCATTATTACTGATAGTGACTTCTTGTAAAAAGGACACTAAAAAAGACCCTATGGAACCCGCAGCGGAATTGACCACTGCTCAAAAAATTGCAAATGCCCATGGTTTTGAGAATTGGAAAAACGTTTCGAAAATTGAATTCACTTTTAATACTAGTCGTGGTGCTCGTTCATGGTCATGGGAACCAAAAACTCAGAATGTTGTATTGATAAACAAAGGGGATACGATTGCTTATAATAGGTCTAAAATTGATACCACTTCAATAAAAGCAGATCGTGCATTCATCAATGACAAATATTGGTTTTTAGCACCTTTTCAAATGGCTTGGGACAAAGGTGCTATCATTTCTGAAACTGTAAAAGCAATGGCGCCAATAAGTAAATTGGAGATGAATAAAATCACGTTGACCTACCCAAATGAAGGTGGTTACACTCCAGGTGATGCCTACGATTTTTTCTTTGGGAACAATTTTATCATTAAAGAATGGATTTACAGAAAAGGAAATTCAGATGAACCCTCAATGATGACCACATGGGAAGATTATGAAGACTTCAAAGGATTAAAAATTTCAAAAACACACAGAAATACTGAAGATAATTGGAAACTTTTCTTTACAGGAATCACCGTAACAACAGAATAAAAAAATCTATTAAATAAACATCCAAATTATCACTAACAGACGTATATATTGTGAGCATTTCCGCAATTAGCGTCTCTATAAATTCATTGGCCCTTTGTTTCAAAGGGCCTTTTTTATCCTACAAAATTTTGTTTAACATGTGTACCGTCACAGAAGGGTTTATTCTTTGATGCCCCACATCGACAAAAGGCAGTTGTTTTATTTTTTATTTCTTCTGTACCATCTTTATGGGTTACCTTTAAAGTACCATAAACCAATAGAGGACCATTCTTAAGAACTTCAACCTTGGTTTCTAATAATTCCGATGTTTTATCGCCTTCATCATTCATATAAAAACTTAAAGCACCAGATGGACAAGCTTTTACTTGATTCACTATAGCTTCAGTAGTGGCACCTCCAATTTTTATCCATGGTCTTATTTGGGGTTGAAAAACCCTCGGCAAACCTCTAAAACATATTCCAGAATGTATACATACCTTAGGTTGCCAAACCACAGTGACCTCACCGTTGCTATATTCTTTTTTTTTACTCATATTCATTTCCTATAAAAGTGGGAATTTTTTAATTTAGCCTAGTCATAAATATACAAAAATCCTTAGATAAAATTATCTCGCTTTTAGGACTTCCTTCCTACAGTTATAATTCTTATTTTTGTTAGAAATCGAAAACAGAATACCTTGAACTACAGAGTAGGTCTTGAATTTGCAAAGCAATTAGACCAAAACGACGCATTGTCCTTATATAGAAATCTATTTCACATCCCAAAAAATAAACACGGAAATGATTTGATATATATGACAGGAAATTCCCTTGGTCTTCAGCCAAAAGCAACTAAAGGTTATATCTATCAGGAATTGGAAGATTGGGCCAATTTGGGTGTCGAAGGTCATACCGAAGCCAAAAACCCTTGGTTGCCCTATCACGAATTTCTTACTGAAAGTATGGCAAACCTCGTTGGCGCAAAGCCTATTGAGGTCGTGGTGATGAATACCTTGACCACAAACCTTCATTTAATGATGGTCTCCTTTTACAAGCCCACAAAAACCCGTTATAAAATTGTGATTGAAGCAGATGCCTTCCCTTCAGATAAATATGCAGTAGAATCACAATTGAGGCATCATGGAATTGACGATAAAGAGGGCTTGATACTTTGGAAGGCCCGAAAAGGGGAAGAATTGCTGCATTATGACGATTTAGAAGACATTTTGAAAGCTCAAGGTGATGAGATTGCACTTATAATGATTGGAGGGGTCAACTATTACACAGGGCAATATTTCGATTTAAAACGCATCACTAAATTAGGCCATAATTACGGTTGTATGGTCGGATTCGACTGTGCCCATGGAGCTGGAAATGTAATTTTGAATTTACACGATTCGGGGGCCGATTTTGCCATTTGGTGTACTTATAAATACATGAATTCCGGACCTGGAAGTTTAGCAGGTTGCTTTGTACATGAGCGTCATGCCTACAATAAAGACCTTAACCGGTTTACAGGTTGGTGGAGCCATAACAAGCAAACACGTTTCAATATGCGCCATGAATTTGATGTGCTGCCTGGTGCCGAAGGCTGGCAGTTAAGCAACCCGCCCATTTTATCAATGGCCGCAATTAAGGCATCATTGGATATATTCAATGTAGTTGGCATCAAAAAGTTAAGCGAAAAATCGAAAAAACTAACAGGTTATTTTGAGTTCCTAATAAATGAATTGAATCATAAAGACATTAAAATCATTACGCCTTCCAATCCTGATGAACGCGGTTGCCAACTTTCTATTCAGGTAAAAAATGCAGATAAGGCATTGCATGATAAACTCACCGAAGCTGGTGTAATTAGTGATTGGCGTGAACCCGATGTGATTCGTTGTGCACCAGTCCCTTTATACAATTCGTATCAAGACGTTTATCATTTAGTTGAACGACTGAAATCTATTTTAAATGAATAAACAACAAAATGTACTCATTATTGGCGCTGGTCTTTGCGGCTCACTCCTTGCCTTACGATTAGGACAACGCGGCTATAACGTAACCGTTATGGAAATGCGCCCTGACTTGAGAACTGTAAATAGTTCTGCTGGGCGTTCTATAAATCTGGCGTTTTCAGATCGTGGGATTAAAGCCATGAAATTAGTAGGCATTCAAGATAAAGTGGAACCACTTTGCATCCCTATGAATGGACGAATGCTCCATGATTTAAAAGGCAATACCATGTTGGCACCTTATAGTGGTCGGGAACATGAATATATCAATTCAATATCGCGTGGACAACTTAATGCCTTATTGTTGAACGAAGCCGAAAAACATAAAAACGTAACCATTCATTTCAATAGAAAATGCAAATCGGTTGATTTTGAAAAAACAACAGCGCTATTTAAAGATTATGAATCGGGAACCGAATTTGTAGAAGACGCCGATGTAATTTTCGCTACCGATGGTGCAGGCTCAACCCTGCGAAAAAGCTATTATCTAAATAAAAAATTCTTGTTTAGTTTTTCTCAAGAGTATTTAACCCATGGTTACAAAGAATTGAGTATCCTTCCCAATGTTGATGGCACATATAAAACCTACAAAAACGCACTACATATTTGGGGTCGTGAAGCTTTTATGCTCATTGCACTCCCCAATTTGGATAGAAGTTTTACGGTAACTTTGTTTTTAAGTTATGATGAAGGCGAATACAATTTCAATAATTTGACCACCAAAGAACGGGTATTGGAATTCTTTTCAACCTATTTTAATGATGCCTTGCAATTGATGCCTAATGTAGTCGACGATTTCTTCGAAAATCCAACTTCGCCCTTAGGAACAGTTAAATGTTCCCCTTGGCATTATAAAGGCAATACGCTCTTAATGGGTGATGCAGCTCATGCCATCATCCCGTTTTATGGGCAAGGGATGAATGCCTCGTTTGAAGATGTTGTGGAGTTTGACAAAGTTTTGGATCAAGGTAATCACGACTGGGAAACCGTTTTCAAAGTTTATGAAGCATCCAGAAAAAAGGACACCGACGCTATTGCCGATTTGGCTATTGACAATTTCCATGAAATGAAAGGTCATGTTAATCATGCTAATTTCAGAGAAAAACGTAACTTGGAAATGGCTTTCGAAAAAACCTTTCCAAATGAGTATTCGTCAAAATATTCGTTGGTCACCTTTAATGAAGATATGGGTTACCGAGAAGCCATGTTAAGAGGTCGAGCACAAGACAAAGCCATTTTGAATATGCTTGCAGATGGCAAAATAGATTTGAATGCTGATTTAAAAACCAATTTAGAAAAAGTAAAAGCAGAAACCGAAGCTATTCTTGAAGATGATAGAATCGCTGGCTTAAAATAGAAAATATGAGTGAAAAAACAGTCACACCAAGAGGTGCTTACCCACACACTAAACGTGTTGGCGATTTTATATTTGTTTCCGGAACGAGTTCACGTCGTGCGGACAATACCATTGCCGGTGTAGATATTATTGACGAAATGGGAACCAAACGCCTTAATATTGAAGTGCAAACCCGCGAAGTCTTATTAAATATTGAAAAGAATTTAATTAAAGCTGGAGCAACTATGAAAGATGTTGTAGATGTCACTTCATTTTTGGTAAACATGAACGATTTTGCTGGTTATAATAAAGCCTATGCCGAATTTTTTAATGCCGAAACAGGACCAACGCGAACCACAGTTGCCGTACATCAATTACCGCATCCCGATTTGGTGGTGGAAATAAAAGTGATGGCCTATAAACCGCAATAACTGTCATTCCTGCGAAAGCAGGAATCCATTAATAATTGAATCCTAAACATGATTAAATTCTTTAGAAAAATACGCTATGACCTTATGAATCAAAATAAGACTACCAAATACTTCAAATACGCCATTGGCGAAATTATCCTTGTGGTGATTGGGATTCTCATTGCACTACAGATTAACAATTGGAATGAAAGCAGAAAAGACAACATTAAAGAACATGCCTATCTGGTTAACTTAACTAAAGATATAAAAGCAGATATATCTTATAATAATCGAAATATATTTGAACGCTATGATAAAAAAGTTGAAGCTCTTAAAAATGGAAAAACTTATTATCAAGGTACATATATTATTACAGATACTTTAGCCTTTTTAAACAACTTGGGCTATGGTTCTGTTTTTGGTAATGTTAATTGGGCTTTTAAAAAAACAACTTACAATCAGCTTGTAAACACTGGAGATTTTAAAATTATTGAAAACGACTCGTTAAGAGAATCCATTCTTAATTACTACAACCTTTTAAATGGTATTGAAGAAAGTAGCGAAGGCAAAATAACAGGTTATATTAAATACACAAATTCTTTGGCACCATTTAATAGAGAAAACCCAGATTATATATCTGAATTTGATCAAACAATTTTTATTTCCAAAATAAAATCTGAGGAGTTTTACAAATTGCTTAATCTAGAGTTAACCTTAGCTTATGACATAAGAGACAAATCTGCTGCTGTAAATAACAGAGCAGAAAAACTTATAAAATTAATTGAAACCCACTTAAAAGAATGATTAA
>JBBKXS010000055.1:0-10506 GCA_037969605.1 Flavobacteriaceae bacterium | reverse complement strand
ATGTACGTGTTATGGTTGATGGAAAAATATCAAACATCCCAACTGCCCAATTGTTAAAGCAAATACCTTCAACTGCTATAAAATCAATTGAGTTAATCACAAATCCTTCTGCAAAATATAACCCTGAAGGAATGAGCGGTATCATTAATATTGTTCTTCACAAAAATACAATGATAGGCTTTAATGGTAACATGAGTGTCGGGTTAAGCCATGAAAGAGAAGCCAAATTCAACAGTTCGGCAAATATGAATTATCGTAACGGGAAATTTAATTTTTACGGAAGTTATAGTAATAATATCTCCAAAAACAGAAATGTTGGATTTGTTTTCAGGCCCGATAACAACTCTGAGCAATTTTTTAAATTTCTAGATAGTAGGCAATCCCATTTATATAAAGTCGGCCTTGATTTTTATTTGAACGACAAAAATACCTTTTCATTTTTCACGAATCAAAACACCTCAACCAATAGTACAGAAGGACAGACCGATGCGCTTTTTTACAATAATTCTTCGTTTAACCAAAGTCAGATATTTTTAGCTGATGGTGACAACACAAACTCACAATATAATTTTGATTACAAATTAAATTTTGACAAGGAAGGACATAACCTTGAATTGGAGGTCGATCATAATATATTTGACGATATGAGTCCTGTAGATTACAATTTCTTATTAGGATCCCAGGCAGATTACAAAGATATGAACAACACCGACAGGAAAAGTTCAACAATTAATTTAGATTATGTAAATCCATTATCCGATGCGGCCAAATTAGAGTTAGGCCTTGAGGCCAGATTATATAATTCAATCATCGATTACTCTTCTACGGGTCAATCTTATAACGAAATGGGAGATTTAGGACCAACTCCTGACACTAATTTTGACTATACAAGGGATATCTATTCTGCCTATGCAACTTATAGCAAAAAATTTGAAAAATGGACTTACCAATTAGGAGTTCGTGCTGAGAGCGTAAATGTAGATGCGTTGGCGATTGAAACTGAAATCGGAACAAATATTACCAACCCAATAGCATTTAAACATGATTATGTTGAGTTTTATCCATCGGCATTCTTTACTTACTCGCCATCTGAAAAAAATTCTTATCAATTTAGCTATAGTCGTAGAGTAGATCGCCCAGGAATTGGACAGGTAAATCCAATTAAAGAATGGAGTACGCCACTTATTTCGTCATTTGGTAACCTTAATTTAAGACCTCAATTTACAAACTCAGTAGAAGTGAATTATACCAGAAATTTAAAAGACCAAAAAGGCAGTATAACGGGTGGTGTATTTTACAGGGTAATTTCTGATGAGATCAACAGAGCCTTATTTGTTGATAGAACCGATGTCAACTCTGGTCGGATTATTTTGACTCATGACAATTTTGATGACACATCTGCCTATGGTTTAGAATTATCCGCAAATTATAGGCCAACAAAATGGTGGAATATCAATTCTAGTTTCGATTTGTACTCCCAAACACAAAAAGGGATTTCCGAACGTCTAGATGCTCCTATCGAAACCGCAACTATTGATGATATTATAACTGAAACTACCGAAATAGATAACGTGGCTTGGAACTTTAGAATGTTCAATAATTTTAAAGTCAACAAAACCTTTAGCTTTACAGCCTTTGGTTTTTATAGAGGCAAGAACAAAACCCTACAGTTTGATATTGACCCTATGTATTTTGTGAATGTGGGTATGAGGGTTAATTTTCTTGAAGATAGAGGAACTTTTAGTTTCAACTACAATGATATTTTTAATACTATGAAATTTAAAGGATCTGGAACCAGACCGTTTAGACAAGATGTGGAATTTAATTGGGAAAGTAATACCTGGAACATTGGTTTTTCCTACCGTTTTGGTGGTGGAAAATATCGTGCCAAGGCTCGTAAAAACAGAGATGATGACGTAAAATCGGGAAGTGGTGGATTTATATAAACTTAAATTTAATGACCTGCATAATAGTTGATGGTTAGTGTTAATGTTTGGTTATTAAATAAGAAAACCCGGAGCCTAAAAGCTTCGGGTTTTTGTTGTGTTATGTTAATTGATAGTTAAAAGTGTTAATGAATGAAATAAAAATACATTTTAAGCGTCTATAAGTAAGTGATAAGTTTTAAAATTAATTGGCTATAAAATTCACTATTTTATAGTTTTTAGTGTTAATTAAGTTGGTTAATAGCTGAAAATCCCAGACGATAATTGTCTGGGTTTTTTTATTCCATCATGAGATTCCTGCTTACGCAAGAATTAATTACCACTTTATAATGGCACTTGCCCATGTAAAGCCACTGCCAAAAGCAGCAAGTACAACAGTATCACCTTCTTTTATTTTGCCTAATTCCCAAGCTTCAGTTAAAGCTATAATAACCGATGCAGCTGTTGTGTTACCATATTTCATTATGTTATTGAATACTTGATCATCCCTCAAACCAAACTTTTTCTGGATAAATTGTGCAATACGTAGATTGGCTTGATGTGGAATCAACATATCAATATCTTCTTTATTGAGGTTATTTTTCGTTAAGCCTTCCATAATCACTTGACTAAAACGTACTACGGCATGCTTAAACACAAAAGTGCCATCCATATAAGGGAAATACGAAATATCTTCTTCAGGCGCCTCCAAAATTTGCGGAACCCAATGTGCTATACTTGGTGAGGCCACAATAAGCTTATCAGCATATTTTCCTTCGCTATGAAGGTGAGTGGATAAAATCCCTTTGGTGTTATCTTCTTCTCTTGACAAAACACAGGCACCTGCACCATCACCGAAAATTACGGTTACACCTCGTCCTCGTGTGGTTTTATCCAAACCATTACTATGGTATTCGGCTCCTATCACAAGTACATTTTTGTACATCCCTGTTTTGATAAATTGATCTGCAACCGACAATGCATATACAAAACCAGAACATTGGTTTCTCACATCCAGTGCACCAATGGTTGGCATATCCAACATATCTTGAATTTGGACACCACATCCTGGAAAGTAGTAATCTGGACTCAAGGTAGCAAATACAATAAAGTCAATATCGTCTTTTGTCAGTCCCGCCCTATCAATGGCAATTTTCGCTGCCTTTGCTCCCATAACAGCCGAAGTGTCATTGCTGCCTTCCTTAATCCATCTCCGTTCAAGTATACCAGTACGTTCTTGTATCCACTCGTCTGTGGTATCCATAAATTTGGATAAATCATCATTCGTCACCACATTGTCAGGAACATAATAGCCTAAACCTGTTATCCTAGAATTATACATTATCATGAGTATTTATGGTAGGCAAAATACAACAACTGGGTTTAAATTCCAATTTTAAGAACCCAAATTCCACAACCCATAAACCAACTTGGAATTTGTAATTTGTATTATTGAAAATTTCTTGTTTTCAAAGGAAACTGCTGTGTCAGTTTGTCACATTTATATTATTGGCATTTTTGTTGCCAAACAAAGAAGTGTAACTATTAATTGAAAAAATACATATATCATGACAAAAGGAAATATTAATGTTTCGGTTGAAAATATCTTTCCCCTCATTAAAAAATTCTTATACAGCGATCACGAAATTTTTCTGCGTGAATTAATCAGTAATGCTACCGATGCCACATTGAAATTAAAGCACCTCAGTAGTGTTGGGGATGCCAAAGTAGACTATGGTAATCCGAAAATTGAAGTGAAAGTGGATAAAAAAGGTAAAAAACTTCATGTTATTGACCAAGGTTTGGGAATGACCGCCGAAGAGGTTGAAAAATACATCAACCAAATTGCATTTTCAGGAGCCGAAGAGTTTTTGGACAAGTACAAAGATGCTGGAAAAGATGCTGGCATAATCGGTCATTTTGGTCTTGGATTCTATTCTGCCTTTATGGTTGCCGAAAAAGTGGAAATCATCACCAAATCGTACAATGACGAGCCAGCAGCGCATTGGATTTGCGACGGCAGCCCAGAATTTACTCTTGAGCCTTCCGATAAAACAGAACGAGGAACAGAAATCATCCTTCATATCGCTGATGATTCCAAAGAATTTTTGGAAGAGTCAAGGATTAGAGAACTTTTAAAGAAATACAACAAGTTTATGCCAATTCCAATTAAGTTTGGAACTAAAGAAATAAACGACCCCGACTTTACACCAAAAACGACCAAAGATAAAGACGGAAAAGAAAAAACCGAAGCTCATAAAAAAATAACCGTTGATGATATCATCAACAATCCAAATCCTGCCTGGACCAAACAGCCAACCGATTTGGAAGACAAAGACTATAAGGCCTTTTACCACGAATTGTATCCCATGCAGTTCGAAGAGCCATTATTTAATATTCACCTAAATGTAGATTATCCTTTTAATTTGACGGGAATTCTGTATTTCCCTAAAATGACCAATGATCTCAACATTCAAAAGGATAAAATTCAACTGTACCAAAATCAGGTGTATGTGACCGATAATGTTGAAGGTATCGTACCTGAATTCTTGACCATGTTACGAGGCGTGATCGATTCACCTGACATTCCGTTAAATGTGTCACGTTCCTATCTTCAAGCCGATGGTGCCGTTAAAAAGATTTCATCCTATATCACACGTAAAGTGGCCGATAAATTAAAAGTGTTGTTTACAGACAGTCGTGAAGATTTCGAAAAGAAATGGAACGACATTAAGCTCGTGATCGAGTATGGTATGCTTTCCGAAGAAAAATTCTTTGAAAAAGCAGATGCCTTTGCACTCTATCCAACGGTGGATGGCAAGTATTATATTTATGAAGAACTGTTTAACAAAATCAAGGCTAACCAAACTGACAAGGATGGCAAACTAGTGATATTGTATACCTCCGATAAAGAAGCTCAACATAGCTATCTTGAAGCGGCTAAAGCAAAAGGTTATGAAGTGTTGTTATTAGATTCGCCAATTATTAGTCATTTGATGCAAAAATTGGAAACCACTAAGGAGAATATCTCTTTTGTACGTGTTGATGCCGACCATATTGATAACCTAATCAAGAAAGAAGACACCAAGATTTCCAAATTAAGTGAGGAGCAAAAAACCGAATTGGATACTGTATTAAAAGAAGTGATCCCTTCTGAAAAATTCATGGTCCAATTGGAACCTATGGATAGTGATGCTGCACCATTTATGATTACGCAACCCGAGTTTATGCGCCGTATGAAAGAGATGCAACAAACTGGTGGCGGTGGTATGTTTGGTATGGGAAATTTCCCTGAAATGTACAATCTGGTGGTCAATACAAATTCCGAATTGGTTGGTGAGATATTAGGTACCAAACCCAAAAAGAAACAGGAACGTTTGATCAACCAAAGTCTGGATTTGGCAAGACTATCACAAGGCTTGTTAAAAGGTGAAGAATTGACCAATTTCATTAAGCGTAGTTACGAGATGATTAAGTAACAAAATCCTGATTATGCAGGAATCATATAAAAAACCACTTTGTAAAAGCAAGGTGGTTTTTCTATTTGTAGAAAATTCATTTAAAAATAGTATTTTAGTCAGTATAGAATGGAACTGTTTGTGCTATATGAAATAATCTAAATGTTTGTAAAATGATTAAAATTTTCTGTTTCATATTGATAGGTATGTTGAGTTTAACATTACTCCCTATTAAAAGCTACAATAAAACGACTAGTATTAATAAGTCTATATTATCCTATAAAGTTCAAGATACCATTGATATTTCTGACGGCCCATACATTTTAATCTATAACGACTCTATAATTGAAAAGAACATTATTCATGGAGTTTTAGAATCCAAAATCTTAGATTCTAAAAAAGTAACAACCCATTTTATTCCAGATCAATCAATTTTTAAAAAAGTATCAAAAATAGCTGCCTTAAGTGATATTCACGGACAACTTGATTTGGTCACTGTTATTTTAAAAAACAATGGAATAATTGATGATAATTTAAACTGGATATATGGCAACGGTCATTTGGTTATTGTAGGTGACGTCTTTGACCGAGGTACAAAAGTAACAGAATTGCTATGGTTTATTTATAAACTGGAACAACAAGCAATTGAAAAAGGTGGAATGGTTCATTTTGTTTTGGGAAATCATGAATATATGGTTATGCATAACGATTTAAGATACCTTAATAAAAAATACAGACGTGTTGAACAAGTATTAAAAACTCCTTATAGCCAACTTTACGGTGAACACACGCTTTTGGGCAGATGGCTTCGCTCTAAATCGACCATAATAAAAATAAATGACAATTTATTTGTCCATGGTGGTATTTCAAAAGACTTTATTGATACTGGTTTTGATTTGGATGAAACAAATAAAATTATGCGAAAGTCTTTGTACGAAGAGGACTGGATCAATAATACAGATTCAATCTATAATAAATATCACAATGATTTTGGACCTATCTGGTATCGCGGTTATTTCAACATAGATTTTAATAAAACAGATCTCAATAAGATTTTAAGAACTCTAAAAGTAAAGCATATTATTGTTGGGCATACACCCCATAAAAAAATAGTATCCTTGTTTGAAAATAAAATTTTGGCTGTAGATTCGAATATACAAATTGGTGTATACGGTGAGATCCTTTTAATTGAAAATGGAAGCTATTTTCGTGGCACGATGGTAGGCGAAAAAATTAAAATTAATTAAGCTTTAATTAATTTGTTCGTGCTTCGTTTAAAATCTCACTCTTAAACTTTTCAGTATTGACCATAATATCAAAAAAGCTTATAATATAGTCCTTGGCAGTATTAAATTCTTTTGGGTCATCAAAAAAAGAGGCATTATCGTCCAAAACTGAAAGTAGTCTCTGCCTATTATCAATAAACTCCTGCCTTACCTGTTCAAAAAGTGATAGTTCTCTGGCAAAGCCTCTATATTTCCGCTCTCTAACCGATGACATGGCCAAACTTTCTCCCTGTATTTGTGAAACCACGGCATAACTGCAATTAACAAAGCCCGACATATCAAAATCATAAGGAATTGGTACCATCTCTTTGTTGATATAGATCACTTTTATATTGTGCTGGTAGGCCTGTGAAAAATCGGTATTACCAATCATATATTGAAACAAGGCATTTCGTATAGAAGATAAAGCTTCTTGGTTTTTAGGATGCATGGCCCGATCGTAAACCTTACCTTCAAATCGTTTGGCTACAACTTTATCATCTTCAACCAAAATTCCTTTTAGTTGGTGCGATTTGGTTTTATTGTTTCTTTCTTCTTCAAAAACAATATCCAAAAGCCTCGACTTAAAATGGTAGGGAGAAATGATTTCATAAAACTTATAGGCCAAATATTCTTTAATAATGTTGTCGTTATTATCGTTTTGAAGCAAACACGGCAACACGATTTTAAAATTTTTATGGCCTTCAAAAAGGATATGTTCCGAATCCGACTTTTTAATTTTGACCTTTAAAGGTGGAAAATAACAATTTTTAAGTCGGTTGTTCCCTCTTCTTCTTAAGCTTACGGGCAATACATGCCAAGAACCATCTTTTAATTGGTAGTCGAGATTGGAATCAATATAGGTAGAATCGTTGGTGTTCTTTTTTATGTCCTTTATGGAATACGACAGCTTTATGGGAAGGATTTCCTGTTCCATAAAAACATCAGAAATTTCAATACCTTCTTGTGATTGGGAATAACCAAAAAAGGAAAAACTTATAAAAACGAAGAAATATCCTATTTGCTTATTCATATTAATATATTAACTTTAACAAATATAACTAATTAACCCAACCTTATCAGACTCTATTTTTCCATAATAAACTATAGAACTTATCTAACCATGATAATTTCAATTGTTGCAACCTATCTATTTTATAGGTTTAACATTAGCTTCGATCTGGATTTAACGCTTTTGAGCATTGCCATTATATTTCCGTTGGTGTTTACCATCAGGGGGTCCTTTAGACGTCGTGAGAATGCACTGGAACATTTAAGTGAGTTTAGAAGTTCCATTAAAGTGTTGAACTATTTTTTTATGAGTAATAATACCTTGACGGAAGCTGACAAAAATGAAATTCAAAGTATTTTACTCGAAATCAATACGACAACCTTAGCGCATTTACGGACAAAAAATGGCAACATGAAAGAACTTGATGTCATTTTGCACAAGGTGTATCAGTTTACTTTGGATGAAAAAAGAGCCCTTCCAAGAGCATTACGTGATAAGGTATTTAGGTTTATGAAAGACCTTCATGAGTCTATTGAAAATGTACATGCGATACATATTCACAGGACTCCTATAAGTTTAAAAGCTTATTGCGAAGTTTTTATCTATATTTTCCCTTGTATTTACGCCCCAACAATCATTTTTAGTATTGGTTCAACCAACCCATATTGGGTTACTTATCTTATTGTGTTACTCACCGAATTTATATTAATATCACTATACAACATTCAAAACCAATTGGAATATCCTTTTGATGAAGTTGGATTGGATGATATCAAACTCGATAATTTTAAACTTGAGCGTTAATCAACCCTATTAAAAATCAAAAAACCTCTTGAAAAATTCAAGAGGCTTTCCGAGGTTTGATGTTTGTATTACCAAACACCGAGATTAATAGCAATCTTTATATTAAAAATCAGTGGTTACCGAACTGGCACCAGCAAAATTTGTTGAATAAACTGGAGCACAATTACAGTTAGAAGTTGGAATATCAAAAACCAAAAACTTTTGTTGAGCACGTTCGGCTACAAAAATGACACCTTTAGAACTGCTTATGGCAACATCAACTGGATTACCCAGTTGTGTCATATCCCCTGCTATGCGAACCTGATCTGAGGAACTTATCATTCCCCCATCACCAGCTGCATTAAATTTGTTTGAGAAGTTGGTAATAATAACCAAAGCTCCATCTGAAGCAAAGTTTGGTGTTTGTCCTGATGCATTATTGGCAGCACCTATATCCGTTAAAACCATGGTATCTGTACTGGCGTCATAATTTAGGCCGTGTGTTCTTACCAATCCTTCAATAGCTACTTCTTTTGTTGGAGTTAAATCCCCACTTGGCGCCATATGGAAATCTTTAAAATATGCCAACTTATTGGTTTGGTCCTCAATGGCCCAAAGATCTTTACCTGTAGCCACCACATCCCAAACTTTGAAACCTACATTATACTGCCTAAAATCGCTGATATTATCATCATTAACATGATAGCTCATTAATTTATCAGGTCCTACATTATCGGTCACCACAACCTTATTATTGTAAAGTGCTGAACCTCTACCACTAGCAAAAGTAGATGGTCCCATAGCGCTTGGTGTTATCATATCGCCATCTGAGGTAGCTGAAATATTGGCCAAAGCAACCAATTGTTTATCCGTTCTGTTAACTTGATAAACAGCATCCCTGTTACCATCATACTCAACACCATCGGCATCTGCATAAGGTACGGTTACCGATTTTAAGGTTGGGCTCATCATACCAGTGGAAAGGTCGAAAATTCCCAAAACACCCGAAGTATTTGAAGATACATAAACGGAAGTTCCATTTAGTTTGGATTTCTTGTTAAAGGAAAGGTTGCTTTCTAAAGAGTCCTGAGACGTGTAACCAATGGGTTCTTTCTCACAATTTGTGAATGCAAACGCTGCAATGATGCACGCGAATAAGAAAATTTTTTTCATAATGTTTGTTTTTAAGTGTTAATAATTATTGTTTACTTATTCGGGGCATTGTGGACACTTACGTAAAAAAGTAATAGAGGGTTTTAAATTTTTTGATTTTTTTTAATCATCCATAAAACAATACTTGGTTTATAGATTTTAATGCGTCCTTTTTTATTATAAAAACGCGTCTTACTAGACTTGACTATTGTGTTATTATTAATTACATTGCTTGGTGTAACTAATAGTTTATTAAATCGTCAAACCTTTAAATCTTACAT
Organism: Flavobacteriaceae bacterium; assembly: GCA_037969605.1. Lineage (GTDB taxonomy): Bacteria > Bacteroidota > Bacteroidia > Flavobacteriales > Flavobacteriaceae > Geojedonia. The sequence continues at coordinate 630 of JBBKXS010000055.1, read as the reverse complement.
TTTAATTAATCAAACCAATACTTATGAAATTATTATCAGCTACTAAAATTATCCCCTTTGTGTTCTTCAACTTCCTCATTATCACCTCCACTGTTGCCCAAGATTTTAAACAGCAAGTAGATACCTATTTAGCCGAACATAGCCAACCCGATGCACCTGGGCTTTCAATTTTAATAGCCAAAGACGGGAAGGCGATTTACAAAAAAGCGGTAGGAATGGCCGATTTGGAACTCCAAGTCCCTCTGACCACCAATAATGTTTTTGAAATTGGCTCCATCACCAAACAATTTACTGCCGTCTCCATTTTAATGCTCGAAGAACAAGGCAAACTCAAAATTGAAGACGAAATCACTAAATACATACCCGATTATCCCACACTGGATAAAACCATCACCATCCATCATTTATTGAATCATACTTCTGGAATCAAAAGTTATACAGATATGGAAAGCTTTATGGTATTGGCTAGAACCGACATGACACCAACAGAAATTATAGAAAAATTTAAAGATGAACCTATGGATTTTGAACCGGGCGAAAAATACCATTACAATAACTCCGGCTATATTTTACTGGGCTATATCATCGAAGTGGTTTCGGGAAAAAGCTATGCCGAGTTTATCCAAGAAC
>JBBKXS010000054.1:0-5747 GCA_037969605.1 Flavobacteriaceae bacterium | reverse complement strand
TTATTATATTCTATTTTATTGTCAACTAATATTCGTCATAGGTTCCATCTCCAAAGTTAAATGTCAATGAAAAACGTAAGGTATTTTCTAACGGACTTTGGACTTTTGATGCAGAAAACAAATAAGACAAATCAATGTTTACAGTAGTATATTTAAATCCAGCACCTAAAGCAAAAAACTTTCTTGCTCCTTTTTCGTCACTCTCATTAAAATAACCTAATCTAAATGCAAATGAATCCTGATATTGGTATTCTGCACCTAATGCCCATGTAAACTCTTTGAGTTCTTCACTAAAACCTCCAGGAGCATCACTAAAGGATTGAAACATACCTTTAACAAAACTTACATCTTGGGACTTTCCTTTCATAATGACATCACGATTCACCGGATTATTTGGATATCCTACTAAATCATCTTCATCTTCTTCATAAGTCCCATTATTGTTGTTATCGGTATATTCGTATTCGTTACCTAACATAGGAGGTGTTGGCACTAATAGTTTTGCAACCTCAGCTGTTATCGCCAATTTATTATATTGATCAAATATAAAGTCGAAACCTCCTCCCAATCTTAAGGTTGTAGGTATAAAGTTCTCTCTTCCTGCATCATCATATTTAATTTTAGGACCAATATTTTGAATGGCAAATCCACCGCGCCAGCGGCCATTAAAGTCACTATATGCTTCTTCCTCACTTTGATAAAATCCAGAAACATCAACGCCAATTGAACCTGCAGCGCTTGCATTATCGTCTACAGCTTGTATTTTTAAATCCGAACGTAAATAACGTAATGACACCGCCATCGAAAATTGATCAGCCAATCGTAATGCATAGGAAGCATCCAAAGTCAGTTCATTAGGCTTTTCAATTAAGGCCTGTGAAAATTCATCTTGAACGATTTCTATTTCACCCAAACTAAAATATTTTAAACTTACTGCAAAAGCACTACGCTCATCAAGTCTATTAAAATAGGTGGCATTTGCTAAAAAAATATCATTTACCAACTTGCTCAAATAAGGCGTATAGCTTATCCCTATTCCAGACTTGGATGTTGAAAATACATATTTTGAAGGGTTCCAATGTTGAGAATACGCATCAGCAGAAGTTGCCACTCCGATATCTCCCATACCAGCAGCCCTAGCATCAGATGCAATCAACAGAAATGGGACTGCAGTTGTAATGACCCTAGAATCTTGCTGGGGAAGGACAACCGTTTGTTGAGCATTGGAAATAGTATAAAATGTAAGTGTGATAAGTGTTAAAAAATAATTTTTCATGTGTTATTCAATGTTGGATTAGAGTTCTAAGCTCTAATGTATTAAGCAAATATAAATTTTTATTATAGTATTACAAGTTTTTGGATTTTTTCTACTTGTTTATTCAGTTGATTTGATCTTACTTTCAGTTTATAAATGTAAACACCCTTCCCAATTTTGTCTCCAAAATCGTCCCTACCATCCCATATAATATCTTTGGAAAGTGAGCACGTGGTTTTACCTCCTCCTAAGGTCTGACCGTTTAAAGTTCTTACCAATTTACCTGAAACTGTAAATATCTGTATAGAAACGTCCAAAACATCGGAACTATTGTGATTGAACCAAAATTCGGTATAATCAATAAATGGATTAGGGTAATTTAAAACATTGTTTATGACCAATTCTTCATCTTTATCATACACCACAAATTGTATTTCGGCCGTTGAAGAATTATTATAGACATCCCAGGCCTTTAGGGTAAGAGTATGTAAACCAGGTAACAGGTCTCTAAATGGGTAGGTCACTTTTCCATTTTGGTAATCATCAACATTGGCTTGGTAATAATCATTTAACACAAACGGATTCGTTTCGTCTCCATCAATTATTGCCACGATATCATGTCCAATTCCACTAGCTGTATTAATACCGTTTTCGTCCTGTAGTTTTGCCAAAAGTGTAGGTTCTTCATTGGTGATACCTCCCGAAACAAAATTTTCATCGTTCATATAAAGGTTTATGATTGGACCCGTATTATCTTCAGCAGCATTTTCGTCAATTCCACCAACTTGGATTACAAAACTGGCTCCGGCTTGATCCTGCAAAGGCGTATCACTATTAGCATAAAAGCTTACTTTTCCATTGCCCACTGGAATTCCAATGTCCCTAGGAACGACAAAATTGAAGTCAAAAAGACCATTTTTAACAGTTGCCTGTCCTTTAAAAATGATTTCGCCTAATGTTTTAAAATCCATTTTAATGAGTTGACCATTTTCCCTTACACCATCATTGGCCAAAGTTTGTCTGTTGATATCCTTATCAAAAACAGTTGCTATAAGAATGCCGTTATAATTGGAAATTAAATTCCCCGTTTCATCTACTACTTCACCAGAAAATTTAACATGTCCCAATGCTTCCAGAACATCTATCGTTTGATCTATAGGAACATCGTTTACTTTGGTGAGCTTGATTTCTGGTTTTGGAAATGCCAATTTCATAGCTGGATCACCAATAAAAAACACCAATCTTTTTTGTGAGATTCCAGAAATAGAATTATCATTTTTAGTCAATCTTAAGGCTTCAGCCATTGATGGATAAGTATTGGAGCCAAAAGCAAATAGGTATTTTTCCAAAACAATATTAAAAGACACTCCTGTTGTAACAAAAATCTGTCGTGTTGTAGTAATTAAGCCAATAGAACCTCCCTTAGTATTCCAAAAAGTATATTCTCCAGCAGTTGGTCTTGTTGGATCATCAAATTTTGTGTATTCACAAGTAACAGTAACAAAACAATTAAATTTGCATAGGTTTCTAACCTCTTGAGAGTCATTTTTATCAAAAATACGTTCTTTGGCAATTCCATCTTCCCCACCATGACCAAAATAATTAACTACCAAAGCCCCAACTTCGATTCCATCTTTAATGGCTTTATTGACTTGAGGATACCTTGATCCACTCGCTGAAGATTCTTGTTGATAAGCGTCAGAATGAATCTTAACTACATTTATAAATGGTTTTTCTTGGGTTATACTGTTACCTATATCGTTGGTTGTGCTCTGAAGAATTTTTTCCCAATCTACATCCACATCATCAGAGATTACAATAACATTGTTCCTCCAACTTCCGTATGAACCTTTTTGGTAATACAGATCAATTTTATCAACCATTTCCTTGGCGCGTTGTGGAGTTTCCACTAAAATTCTTCCTACAGCAATGTCCAATTTATCACTGGTTAACATACTCCCTTCATTTTCATCCATCATACCAAAAAAATCATCTGATATCAAAGAACTCGTTAAATTAAAACTTTCAACAGAAAGCCAAGAAGGAACAAGATTGGTGTTATTGCGTATTCGGTCTTTATAATCAAAAGAAGCATCTCCAAATAGACATAAATATTTAATTCTGTTTTCGGGTGTACTGGCATTGTCGTACACATATTTTATTAAATTCCGAATCCCGCCTATATCTTGATTTCCAGAACTAAACTCATTGTAAAGTTCATTCAAGGTCACCACTTTTACGTTTAACTGGTATTGATCCCTATTAATTTGGGCCAATCGTTCGGCTTGGGAAACTAAACTATTGGGAGCGATAATGATATAATCTATATCCTGAAATTGACCTTGGCTACTTTGAAAAATGGTCCCTTTTATATTTTGATGGCTTACAGAAGCACTACTTTCTCTAGAAGGTTCAAAATAATCTGATGACACTGCCAAATAACTTCTCAACGAACCTGCAGATGCTTTAAAGCTAAAGCTTGAGTCATGGTTTAAATTTACGGCACTGCTCACATTATATTTATCTGTGATATCCCAAACCTCTGAAACTGAAGTTGCCTTTGCAATTGTATATTCTACTACACCTGAAGCATTTGCCACATTGCTATTTTTAAAAATAAATTGATGCCCTTCAAAAGTCAATTCTCTTGTTGCTTCAATAGATATGTAATCCAAGTAACCCAAAGAAGAAGGGTTACCATTGTTATTATAATTTAGGTTTATAGCGATTTCAGGAGATGATAAAGTAGTGACATTATTATAGAAATTACCATAAGCCAAACTAGTTTGGTCCACCGGATTAAAATTAAGATTACTTACTGTTGCATTGTTAATCTTTATTTCCATGGTGGTTACTACATCGGAAACAGCTGCCGCATAAACTTTAACTCTTACCGGTTCTGAAGTAATTAAATTCGGAAAAGAAAATTTGTATTCCTTTTGGTTTTCAATATCAAATCGATCTCCAAACCAACGTCTCCCCAGTTTAACCAAATTAGTTTCGTCAACTTCATAATATTGATAATCCTGAAATGTGTTTATAGCTAAATCTGGGCCAGAAACAGGTTGCACCATTGGCTGTATACGCTTGCCTGTTCCACCGCTTACATTAACAAAATAATGCGATTTATCGGTATAGGCATTAATATTAGTATTGCTTTCAGCATTATATCCTTTAGGACCTTCAGCATAAAACAGGATATAATCTTCATTGTCAAATTTACCGTCTTGCTCTCCTACAAATTTTATGGCATTTTCGGTCAAATCTAAAGGATAAGGCACAGAATTTAAAAGTGGTAACATGGCTCCTCCATTTCCAAAAATCTTAATCGTTCGAGGATCAATGGTATTTACATTTACTCCTAACTGATTGAGAAAACTTTTATTTAATTTAAAAACGCCAGTTGTATCAACATAAAATTTATACCATTCCCCTGAACTTAAAACAGAATTTGTGATTACCGGAGGTTGGAGTAATCCTCTATTGTTATTACTAGTGGTTGTATACGTTATATTAAATGAGGTGATTTTTTTATAGACACCATTATCATTTATAATTGGAGACACTTCCAAATAGGCAAATTTTTTATTTCTATCAGTTGAATTTCGAAATTCAACCTTTGGCGATGAAGTCAAATGTTTAATTGAAAGATCCTTAAGTTCAGTCGGTGAAATAACTTGATAAGAAACATCTGTTAATCTAATTGATTTTTCATCTATTGCACCATTAACTTCCCACTGTGAAAAAAAAGTGAGCCCTGTAATCTCGTCATAATTAAAATGGTTTGGATCGAAGGCAGGAACTTCAGTCTTAGAAACACTGGTATTAAAGATTCTTGTTCCCTGCCAATTAATTTCAAATCTCTTTTGCTGGGAAAAACCTAAAAAAAACGACAATAGGAATAAAAAAAATAACTTTTTTTTCATAGTAATTTAACGACTATCTTATGATGTTATTATAACTATCCAATTTTTTGTTCAAAAGTACAACAATAATTGATTAATTAAACCGTTATTCAAGTGTCAAATACATCCAAAAAATGGTCAAAAATCCGATGTGATGTATAAAAAATAGGATGAAATGCAAGTTTTTTTGATATTTTCTGTCAAAAAAAATTGTTGTTTTCGCTTTAATTACTATATTGCGTCTCTAAATTTAACTTGCTTACTTAAAAGTATGGATATGAAAAACGTTTTAAACCTAAAGATTCTGCTAGCCCTAATGCTATCTTTAGCTATGTTTAGTTGTAAAAAATCCTCAACCTCTAAAAATTCTTCAAGAGCTACTGGATGGAATATAAATGACAAACAAGGAGGCTTTCAGTTTAACAATGACTTTAAAGAGCAGGAAACTGCTCCAGGATTGGTCTTTATTGAGGGTGGTACATTTACCATGGGTAAAGTTCAAGATGACGTCATGCATGATTGGAATAATACTCCCAATCAGCAACACGTTCAGTCATTTTATATGGACGAAACTGAAGTTACCAATG
>JBBKXS010000053.1:0-4612 GCA_037969605.1 Flavobacteriaceae bacterium | reverse complement strand
TATTAAATAAGAAACAATAATCTTTTATAGTTATTTAGAAAAAATGCTGTCCTCGAATTTTATATTGCCAATAAATTCAAGGACAGTCATCAAATATAATCTATAAACTATTTAAGGCTTAGTAACCTGGGTTTTGAGTTATCACACCTGCACTCGCAAGAATCTCTGAGTTTGGAATTGGAAACACATGATAATTCGCATCAACCGTTAGTCCCATTTCAGCATTGACGGTATTCGTTCTTACTAAATCAAACCATCTATGTCCTTCCAATGCCAACTCTACTCTTCTTTCTTTAGCAATTGCAGTTCTTACAGCAGCTTGTGTTAATGCTGTACCAACTAAACTGTTTAAACCAGCTCTCGTTCTGATAGCATTTAATCCAGCTAAAATAGTAGCAGATTGTGCTCCAGTCGTATTTGTAGTTTCATTCAAAGCCTCTGCATATAATAGAATCACATCCGTTAATCTCATTTCTATATGGTCCTGATTAAGACCTCCCGTATATTTTACACTATTTCTATTTACCAAATTAATAGTTAGTGCTTTTCTTAAATCAGTACCTCCACCGGCAGCACTACTGGCATCAAAAGCAGCAGTTAAGCGCGGATCAAGTGGTGTAGGAGATTTTGTATCTGCTCCTCTAAACCAAGCCTCAAACTCAGTAAAACCGTATTCATCTGAAACAGAAGTAGAGAATTTTGTTGCAAAAAGGATTTCTTTGCTCGCATCAGTTACAACATTAGCAAAGTTGGTTTCTAAAGTTTTCCCTGCAGCTGTAGCACCGTTTACAACAGCTCCAAGCTCTGTTGCTGCAGCACCAAAGTTACCTCTGTACATATACACTTTTCCAAGAAATCCCTGAGCCGCGATTTTAGAAGCGCGTCCACTTGCCAATCCAGAATTATTTAATCCTGCTATGGCAGCTTGCAAGTCAGGAATGATTACGTTATCGTACACTTCGGCTACAGGCTTTCTGGCTAAAATAGACTTATCCGACGTGCTAGGTGAAGGAGATAAATTTACGGGAACATCTCCAAAAACCATCACTAACTTAAAGTATGATAAAGCTCTCAAAAAATGAGCCTCAGATACTTCACTAGGCTTCGATGAATTATCAATGACGTTATTGGCACTTAAAATTGCCTTGTACAAATTGCTATAGAACGGGCGAAAAAATTGCTCTACCAAATCGCCACCTGCTAAATCCGCATTGTATCTATCAATTGCAAGAAATGGTTCTTCATCCATCAACATATTGTCAGCCCTAAAGTCGCCCATCACCACCAATGGCGTTGCAGCACCCGTTTGATAATGATACGCTGCATACAAAACGGGTGTAAAATTCGTCAAAGCACTTGATTCAAGTTCTTTAGGCGGGGTTTGATCCAATTCATTATCACATGCTGTTATCAACAGCATTACTACTAATACGAAATATATAGTTTTCATTTTTTTCATTATTTCTTAATTAAAAATTAACATTTACACCAAAGGTGAAACTTCTAACGATCGGGCTAGCCCCTTCTTGGTATCCATAGGTTGTTGGTCCTGCATAATTATCATTTTCGATCTCAACACCTTCAGGGTTAAATGAGGTGTAATTATCTCCCATGATATACAACAAATTGGTAGCTGCAACATATACCCTCATCGATCCTATACCTGCTTTGCTGATCCATTCTGGTTTAAGGGTGTAACCTAAAGTTAAGTTTCTTAAAGCAATATAAGAAGCATCCTGAATTCCTGAACCATGTGCATTTCTGGTCTCCACAAAATGCTTGCCACTAACATCGGCAATACGATCATTATTAGCATCAAAATCGGGACGTAATCTGCCACCAAATTGTGATTTCCAGTAAATTGGGTCGATATTGTACAGTTCTGCTCCCTGAGATCCCTGGAACTGGAATGAAAAATCAAAATCCTTGTAGTTAATATTACTTGACAGGCCCCAATAAAAATCTGGAGTAGCGGACCCTAACTTAACATAATCATTTTCATAGTCAATTTGACCATCATTGTTTTGGTCTACAACATACCATTCAGAGCTGCCAAATCCAATATTTCTTGATGGATCTGCTATATATATTGTTTCAACCTCTCCAGTCACTGCATATCCCCACATTTCACCAATTTCTCCACCTACGTAATTTCTAAATTCAGGTCCTCTACCTGCCGGTCCACCGTAAATTTGCCGAGGCAGTTCAGTCAGATCACCTAGACTAGTGATTTCGGTATCAACCGTAGATAAGTTGGCATTAAAACTCCAAGAAAAATCTTCCTTTTGTATTAGATTTGCAGTTAGTTCCAACTCCAAACCAGAACTTTGCACATCACCACGGTTTAATACGATGGAAGGCGTACCAAGAACTTCGGAAACGCTTTGATTAATCAACATGTCTTTAATATCGGACGTGTAATAATCTACACTAAATCTGAAACGGTTATTTAAAAACCCGGTATCAACACCATAATTAGTCTCCTTATTGGTCTGCCAAGTTAAATCAGCGTTTGCTACATTCTGTGGAATTAGAAATCCTGTTCCAAAAGCGGTTGGTGCGGTACTCAAAATGCTTAATGATTCGTAAGACCCTAAGAAAGATTCAGTTCCTAAAGATCCAACACTAAATCTCGGTTTTAATAAGCTCAACACATCATTACCTTCTAAAAACGCTTCGTTATGAACGTTCCATCCAACAGAAACTGCAGGAAAGTTTGCGAATTTTTTATTGGCCCCAAAACGTGAATCACCATCTCTTCTCAACGATACCGATAGTAAATAACGATCGTCAAAAGCATAGTTAATTCTTCCAAAAACACTTCGTCTTGATCTAGTTTCATCTATCTCCTGTGAAATCACATCTGCAGGGTTTAAAAAAGAATAATTTAGAGGCAAACCAAATGGCACATTAGTTCCATTAGATACCATTACCTTGAAATAGGTATTTTGAAATTCAACACCTACAACAGCAGCCACATCATGTTTATCTGCAAACACTTTGGCATAACTCAAAGTCGTTTCACTTAACACAGTTGATTTTTTTATATCTGAAATATCTAAGTCCGTTTGATTGGAACGTTGTTGACCATCGGTTAATATTCCATGATATACGTATTCCTGGGTATCTTGAATATCAGCTCCAAAAACGGTTTTTATATCTAACCCTTCTATGATGTTGTATTGTAGATAAGAACTCATGTTGGCAAAATACGTTTTTTTCCATCGTCGTGAATTGTCAAATTTCGCGCCTAAACCTGCATCTCCTGTTCCTCCAATACCATTTTGATTTCTACCGTATTGCCAATCGTGGACGACATCACCTGGTTGCAAATCATAGATACTATGTGGGTCATAATTTTGAGTTAAATCACCCCTATAATCTTGATCAAATGATCGACCAAAATTATTTGATGTAAATCCTGAATTGAATAAGGCCAGTCTCTTTTGATCTAGTTGCTGAACGAAATCAATTGACGCTTGAGTATGGTAAATAGGACTAATGCTATAGGCTCTCAAGAGATCCCTCATTTCCCAAGGCACAATATCCTGATGACCATAGAATCCATTCATACTCAATCCTGCCTTTAACTTGTCATTCAAATTGGCATCGATATTCATACGTGCGTTATACCTTTCATAACCTTGCCCTTTTACTACACCATCAGTGTTCAAATAACCAAAAGAAGCAAAGGCTTTTATATTGTCAGACCCTCCACTTACACTAAGGTCATGGCTAGTAGAATTACCATTTCGGAAAAGCCAATCTTCTACACTCACAACATCAGGAGCATTTGAATAGGCATCAAGTCTATATTGTAATAAACGTGGATCAGTTAAAGAAAGATCATAAGCACTTGTTTGTAAATCAGCGGCCCACTCACTAGCTGTCTTAAGCATTTCAATATCCTTCACATACTTTCTTGAGGTACTTGTGTAGGAATTGTAACTAAAATTGAGTTTACCTGATTTTCCTTTTTTTGTGGTTACCAAAATAACACCATTTGCTCCTCTTGAACCATAGATTGCGGCTGAAGCAGCATCTTTTAATACTTCCAAGCTTTCAATATCGTTTGGGTTAACCGTTGCTAAATTACCTGAAATCGGATACCCATCCACAACAATTAGTGGCCCTGAATCACCTGAAATAGATGACGCTGCTCTAATTTGAATCTTTGGATCAGCACCGGGCTCACCGCTTTGATTTTGAATCAAAACACCTGGTAACTTGCCTGCCAATGCGTCATCTACACGAACTGCTTGAACAGCGGCAACGTCATCGCCTCCTATTCTTGCTATGGCTCCGGTAAGATGTGATTTTTTACGAGTACCATATCCAACAACAACGACTTCGTCCAATTTTGCTGCATCTTCAACCAAAACAACATTAAGTGTTGTTTGATTTGTTATCGTAATGGATTTCGTAACATAACCAATATACGAAAATTGGAGCACATCTCCACTTTTGACTTCCAATTGGAAATTTCCATCGAAATCTGTAGCGGTACCTCTTGAGGTATTGGCCAAAATTACATTGACACCAGGAAGCGGCATATTCGCTTCATCTGTTACCGTGCCGGATATTTGATATCCATCTTGTGCATATAATGATA
>JBBKXS010000052.1:0-4142 GCA_037969605.1 Flavobacteriaceae bacterium | reverse complement strand
CGATTCTGTAGTATATCGTTCATACATCACAACGCCTTTATCATCCACCAATTGTACAATCAGTGGAAATTTGGCATTTATAAGTCGGACTCGAATGTTACCATACTCAGACTTTTGGTTGGTTTTAAGTACAAACTTTAAGGTGTCATTTGAGTTGCCAAAAAAGTCCTCAAATGCATTAGGCAACATTTGTATTTTGTAAATATTGGCTTCTTTTTTGTCAAACTTAAAGTTATAACTATTTTCGAATGCTTCAAATGCCGTAGAAAATGGCACATTCAAAGAATCCTTATCTAAAATTGTAATTTGTTTTGTATCAATATTTGTTAATGGAATGTTCGCTTGAAGTTGAAAATCCTGAGAGTAATGAATAACTCCTGAAGGTAAAGCTTTAATGACCAAAGAATCTTTCTTCAAATCCTTAAATTTGAATTTAAGCGTATCTCGATAAGTCTTGTTTATTACAACAAAACGTGTTGAATCCAATTCTAGTTTAGGTTTATACCAGTAATATAAAGTATCTGTTTTAGGTTCTTTTGTAATTCGGTGTTCAAAGTCTTCAGGCGCATTGTCAAGCAATTCAATTTGCACATCTTTATAATCACCTTCAAAACCAAAAATAATTTTTTGATCAGCTCCCTGTTTTGGCCGGAGTGTTTTAAAAGCTAATGCTTCATTAAATAATTTTATGGTGAAAAGCGAATCTGTTGGTACGTTAACAACAGCATCATAAAAACCTATTTTATCCGTTTTTGGTTGAAATGTATAATTGCTGTTTTCTTCCTTCAATGCAATTAACTTGTATATTCCGGCTTTAATATTGTCAATTTTAAAGGTCGTTACACTGTCCAAAGTATTGGTAATATATTTAGGCTTTTTTTTATAAATTGTAGAATCGGTATAGGTGGAATCCATTTCATATAACATCACTGAAACAAACTTATCGGTTGTTCTTTCTTTGGCATCCACAATCTTCCCACTTAAAGAGAGGGAATCAATATAACTTCCAGTAGAAAACACATACCTGTAATATGGATAGGGGTTTTCTTCATTATTGTCCACAATACTCTGCCCAAAATTAAAGGCATAAGTTGTATTGGGCTGAAGTGTGTCGAGGATTTTAATTTTTATGTATTTACTTGCAGAACCCAATGGGGTAATATCAGGTTGATAATCCATTGGAGGCGAAATAATAAGCTGTTTTTGTAAATTTTTTATTTTGATATATTCGTTAAAATAGATTCTAATTTCGTTTCCTTTGAAATTTGTCGAAAAATTTTCCGGTTCTGATTTTATAATTTGCGGTGGTTCTATATCCTTTTCTCCACCAGAAGGGGTGCCTCTATTAGCACAGCTTGCAATGGTAATAACTACAAAAATTAGGAATAAGTTTTGAAATAAACTTTTAGACATTATCAAGCTTAAATTTTAGGCAAATTAACAACATAATTATGGGAGAACGAAATGAGCATAACTAAAAATTTAGTAGATGTAATAATTAATCAGTAATGGCCATGATGGCAACACTAATTTTAAGCCCTTCAATAGTCAACAACGCATTGGCGCAAGATTCAATGGTTGCTCCAGTGGTAAGAATATCGTCAACCAATAAAATATGTTTCCCTTTTAACGTTTGGTTTTCAGAAATTGAAAATGTGGCGGCATTACCTGAAGTTCGTAATAATCTGTCCTTAAAAACTTGGGTTTTTGTCGCGACAGTCTTCTGTAAAACTTTGGTATTAAATTCAATGTCAAGTGCCTTTGCAATTTCCTGACCAAATTTACTAACTTGATTATATCCTCGTTTTCGCAGTTTAGAGCTATGTAACGGAACTGGTATCACAACATCAATACATTGATACGATTCAAGGGTTTTAAGCTCTTCACCTAACCATTTACCTAAAAACACGCCAACATCTTGATGGCCTCTGTATTTAAGGTTGTGTATGAGTTGTTGTACAATTCCTTTTTTAGAAAAATGCAATAACGCCGTTGCTTGTTCCAACTTTACTCGACCAAATAGCACATTTTTAACAGCATCATTCTTGTCTAAATGAAAGTTGGTTAGGGGCAATTGATGTCTACAAGATGTACAAACGTAATTTTCGTTATCTCCTAAGTACATACTACAGCCTAAACATACTTTAGGAAAAAACAAGTTTAACAAATTTATTACCATTTCGTCGATTAAAATAAGATAACGTAAGCTTAATCTCTAATTTCGCCCCATAATTTAAGAAATTATTAATGATAGTTAACCCTCAATTATTTAACTACAGATTAATTACAGGTTCTTTAATTGTTGGCATTGCAGTTTTATCCATTTTTAGTTTTACTAACTATCAATCCATTCAGGCGCATCAACAATTTTTGGAACAAGAAAAAAAACTTGTTGAAATCGAATTATCTCAAATGATCCAGAGATATGATGAAGTTTCCCAAAAAAATAATCTGATTACATCGCAACTAGAACTTGCTAACGACAATACTGATAAAGCATTGGACTCGGTTAAGTTACTGCGTAGTGAATTATCAGTCATTCCTAAAATCAAACATCAAGTTTTAGATTTACAATCAAAAAACAATTTCCTTTTTAATACCATTACTTCAGTTAACTTAAAAAATGCTGAACTAGAAAAGGAAAAACTGATAGCTTATGACGAACTACAGTATCAGAGCAACATTAACAATTCGCTTTTGCATGAAACTAATAGTTTGAAAGAGACTCTTAAAAAAGCTTCCATTCTTACTGCCAATTCATTTAAGGCAATTGCAGTCAATAAAGTACTTGGAAAAACTGTTGTAACATCAAAAGCTTCAAAAACCGAAAGTATTGAAGTTTCTTTTACTTTAGGACAAAATGCACTTGCCGAAGGCGGTGATAAAGATATCTATATTCAGATATTAACACCAGAAAATAATGTGTTTGCAGATAAAGGGGCCATTAGTTTTGGTGAATCTTCACTCATTTACAGTTCTAAGAAAAAAGTATCTTATAACAATCATGTTCTAGAGGTTTCTTTTGCCATTAATGCCGAAGACGATGACCAACCTTTAACTGAAGGTACTTATTTTATTACCGTGTTCAATAAAGACCGAAAATTGGGCAGCACACAATTGCAACTAAATTAATCCTAACTATATTATTTTTACAAAACCGTCCCTTTAATTGGGGCGGTTTTTTATTTTTGCAGCATGGCAAATCAAGACGATCAATTTAAAAAAGTAATCTCTCATGCAAAAGAGTATGGTTACGTGTTTCAAAGTAGTGAAATTTATGACGGTTTAAGTGCCGTTTACGACTATGCGCAAAATGGCGTGGAACTCAAAAAAAATATTCGGGATTATTGGTGGAAAGCCATGGTGCAAATGCACGATAACATTGTGGGTATTGATGCAGCTATACTTATGCATCCAACCACCTGGAAAGCATCTGGACACGTCGATGCGTTTAACGATCCACTTATTGATAATAAAGACTCCAAAAAACGTTATAGAGCAGATGTATTGGTAGAAGAATATGTGGGCAAATTGGATTCCAAAATTGAAAAGGAAGTTGAAAAAGCAGCAAAACGTTTTGGTGATGATTTTGATAAAGCTCAATTTTTAGCGACCAATCCAAGAGTTGTGGAATACCAACAAAAGGGAGATGCTATATTAAAACGGTTGGGGAAATCTTTGGAAAATGAAGATTTGGCAGATGTAAAAGCCCTGATTGAAGAATTGGAAATTGCCGATCCTTTAACGGGTTCAAGAAACTGGACCGATGTGAAGCAATTTAATTTAATGTTTGGAACAAAAATAGGAGCTTCTGCAGAAAATTCGATGGACTTATATCTTCGTCCGGAAACCGCACAAGGCATTTTTGTCAATTTCTTGAATGTTCAAAAAAGTGGCCGATTAAAAATCCCCTTTGGAATAGCCCAAACAGGTAAAGCCTTCAGGAATGAAATTGTAGCGAGACAGTTTATTTTTAGAATGCGCGAGTTTGAACAAATGGAAATGCAATTTTTCATTAAACCAGGCACTCAAGCCGAATGGTATGAACACTGGAAAGAAACACGCCTAAAATGGCATTTATCATTGGGATTGGGAGCCGATAATTACCGTTTCCATGACCATGAAAAACTGGCACACTATGC
>JBBKXS010000051.1:0-7058 GCA_037969605.1 Flavobacteriaceae bacterium | reverse complement strand
GGAACTATAATGAGTACGACTGGGGTAGGCTCACTAATTGTAAAATCGAAGATCACATAACAACCCAATTCATCTTGAACAATAGCTTGATAATTGCCAGGTGAAAGATTATCGAATATTGGATCATCAAAAAACTGATTCATTTGTGGTGAAATAGCATACTTAATAATTCCTGTTCCTCCTGAAGCAGCTATTTCCAATAATCCATTATTGGTTCCATTGCAGGTTACATCTGTAACTTTATAATTAACAACCAATGCAGAACTTGGCTCTGTTATAGAAATTGTTGAAGACGTTGATAAACAATCCCCACTATCTACTTTTACTCTATAATTTCCAGCAATCAAGCCTGTAAAGACACCTGGGCTATTTTGCGTCGCAGGTAAATCATTTCCTAAGGTATCCTGCAACGTGTAAACATAATTTCCAAGACCACCTTGAGCAATAGCAACTATAACTCCTGTGCTATCTCCTGTACAATTTATTGTGGCATTGGTGACATCTAAATTAATTATCAATGTAGGCAAGGTGTCTATTTTGACCTCATTTGAGACATTGAAGACACAACCATTGGCATCCCTTACATAATATTGATGTGTGCCAGGAGTAACACTAAAGGTCACAGATGATGCAAACGAGCCAAGAACTGTAGCGAATGTATCGCTATCACTATACTCATAAGTTCCAGTACCACCAGTGGCACTTAAAGTAAGAGTTGCATTGTTCAAACAGGTTTGTGAAGTTGCCTTAACTAGATCTGCCTGTATCGGAGTAGGCTCCGATATTACAATATTGGCTGAAGTAAAGACACAATTATAGCCATCAGTAACATCAACAGTATAAGTTCCTGTTCCCAAGCCAGTGAATACTGGTGAGGCTTGTGGACCAGAAGAACTTACAGATGGAGAAATCATGTTGAGGGTATAAGAATAATTGCTTCCTTGTCCACCTGTTACATTACTTACCGTAATAGTGGCATTGGTATCACCAAAACAGGACAATGTTGTGGCACTTGGAGTTACTGTAGCATTTATAGGTGGTGGAACGATAAGTGTTACACTATCGGTTGCAATACAGCCTCCAGCGTCCCTAACATTGACTGTATAACTACCGGCAGACAAATTTGTAAACGTACCATTTGAAGAATACGCAACGGTAGCTGCCCCTGTCAATTCATATTCATAAGTACCCCAACCACCACTGGCTACAGCTGTAATGGTACCACTGTTATCATCACAAGTTACGTTGGAAGTCTTGGTTGCTACTACTACCAATGCTGAAGAAGGGGATTGAATGATGACATTAGATGTAGCTGAACAAAATGGACTAGCTGTTTCAGTAATAACTATACTAAATGTACCCGAGGCCATACCTGTAACAATTTCAGGATTCGTGGCAGTATTTGCTGAAAGAACTCCAAATACAGAAACACCTAAACTATCAAATACTTCATAGTTGTATGGCCCTGTATAGCCACTAACATTTATTTCAAATGAACCACTATTATCTCCAAAACAAGTTACTGCTGTTGGTACAGTAGTAAAACTTGGTGGAATTGCCGCTGGCATCACAATCTCAACATCATTTGTACATGAAGTTACAGTATCTATAATTGTAATTGTATATGTTCCTGATGGTACACCAGAAAACACATTTCCACTCAGGCTTATAGATACAGGACTTGGATTTATTGAGTAAGTGTAAGAACCTGAACCACCAAAGCCTGTTATTGTTAACTCTCCGTCATCATCATTACAGGTTGGTAAAGCCGTAACATCAGGAATCAATCCAATAGGAGGAACAATATTGACAATTACCAAGTTTCCACAGCCATTAGCATCTTTCACCTCAATAGTATGGCTTCCTGATGCTAAATTTGATATAGTAAATGGTGCGGTATTTGTTTGGAAAGCTCCACCGTCAATACTATAACTATATGGTGCAACTCCAATTGTAATTAATGTAACATCAATTTCAAAATTACCTTCGGTTGCTGTACATTGATTCGTTAATGTAGCCGAAATTACTGGTTCTGGATCTATTGCAATGGTTTGGTTGATTCTGACCTCACAGCCATTGGCATCCCTTATTACGATATCCCAATTAGTTCTAATAGTATAATCCAAATAAAGCACATTGCTACTTCCAAAATCCCCTGCAAGGGGTACAAAACCAGGAGCGCCAGCTGCGTATTGATAAGGTCCCGTGCCTCCTGTTGTGGTCAAAGTAACCTGTGCATTCGCATTGCAATTGGCATTCTCAACAGCTGAAACCGCTGAAGCAAGCGGTTGGACAGGTTGTGTAATCTGAAAAAGTTTTGAAATGGTGCATAGTGTCCCATCAACTTCTCTAACAAATAAGGTATAGTTACCAGCAGGCAATCCAGTAATCGTTCCATTAACTGGAGCTCCCGTTAAGCCAATAAAGGTTCCGTTTTGTGCTGGAATAATAGGTGTGTTGGTCAATTCGTATTGAACTTCATAATAAATTGAAGTGACAGATGAATCATAATTTATAACAGTAAAGCTTACACTGCCATCATTATCACCATTACAACTAACATTCGTTGTTGTTATAGGGCTAATATCGATAGGAGATATAACTGGGGTGGTCACATCAATAATAGAATAACAACCTCCACCATCTATAACTTGAAATTGATAAGTTACACCATGATTTAATCCCGTAAACGTGTGCGTTGTTGATGCTGTTGGACCAAACGAAGTTGCCGGTTGTCCATATATTGAATAAGTAAACGGACCCACACCTGCAATAACATCAAGGTCAACTGTAGCACCTGTAGCACAGGATCCTGTTGAAGCATTCCCAGTTACATTGATATTAGGTGGTGTTTCAATTCTTTGTGCAGCACTTATAAATTCACATCCTTTTGAATCCACGATGGTAACATAATAATCTCCAAAATTCAACCCTGAAAACGTGTTTGTTGTCGACGCAGTAGTAACACTAGCCCCTATTTGGGTATAGGTGTTATCATATAATGTATAAGTAAAAGGTGCTAAACCACCAGAATTAATGGTTACATCTAAGCTTCCAGGTATATTTGGACTACACTGTATAGCATTTCTAACTATAGTGACATCCAATGGCAATGGATCTACCAAATTGATTGTTCCAGCCACATCACAACCTTTACTGTCCATTACAACAAAATTGTAACTACCAGCGGCCAATCCACCAAATACATTGGAACTCACAAAAGTAGTGCCTCCGTCTATACTATAAGAGAATGGTGATTCACCAGACAAAGCAGAAAGGTTTATGGAACCATCAGCAAAACCATTACATGTTGGGTCTATTGCTGTAAATGAAGCAGTAACTGGAACTGCATCTGTTACTGACACTACACCAGATTGAACGATACATCCATTTGAATCGGTAACTTCAAATTGATAGTTTCCTGAAATCGAAGTTGTCAAAGTAAAGGTATTACCGCTGACAACCGGTGTGCCCGATCCTTGAATTAAGGTAACGGTAAATGGAGGAAAGCTTCCAGAAATTGTTCCTGTGATGATTGCATCTTGTGAAGCTGTACAATCCAAATCTTTGGTTAAAACCATATTTACCGTTAATGGTGGCAATGGTGGAATGGTATAAGATTCTAAATAGGTACAATTACTGGCATCCCTTACTTGGAACGTATAGGTCCCTGGGACCAATCCTGAAAACACATTCGAAGATTGATAAGCTGTTGCATAGGCAGCAGGTAAAACGATTTGGTACTCCAATGCACCTGTGCCACCTGTAGTGCTGGTTATAGTTACAGTAGATGTGTTTGACGGACAACTTACAAGCGTATTGTTAAAAGACATGTCTGTAGGAGGATCTAAAGCATCTATGGTAACAGGGGCTGTCACAAAAGTACAACCGCTAGCATCTCGAATCGTAATAGTATAGGTACCATTGGTAAGTCCTGAAAAAGTAGTACCTGGCTGAAAAGTTACTCCGTCAATACTATATGTATATGGAGGTGTTCCACCAGATACACCCGAAACTGTAATTACTCCTGTACTTGCACATGTATAAGGTGAGGTTACCGTTGCAGTTCCAATTATAGGTGCAGGTTCTGAAATAGTAATGGTCTGTGGTGAGGTCAGACAATTAACTGTTCCTATAGAATATTGAACCACTACATTATAATCTCCCGCAGATAATCCCGTAAAAATAGGTGAATTAAAGAAGGTTACTCCATTATCTATGCTATATAGCAGACTGTTTCCATTGGCATTCGTTACATTAATGCTTATGGTTCCGTCGCTTGCACTTGGGCATGAAACATCGGTATTGCTAACAGTGTATTCAGGTGGCAAACTGCCAACAACGGTAATGGATGTACTGGCACTACAGCCGTTAAAATCATATACTGTGATATCATATACTCCAGCAGTCGTAACAGTTACAACAGGTGTGTCTTGGGAAACCGTAGTGCTGTTTATAAAATAAACATAAGGTGGCGTGCCTCCAGCTGGATAAACCGTTATCTCACCATCAGTACAAGTCAACGGTTTAGTAATGGCTGCTGTAACTGTAAACAATGGTGGCTGTATAATGTCTATATCTTCTGTGTAAAAACAACCATCATCGGTGCTGACATTTACTGTATAGGAACCAGGGTTTAAGTTAGCAAATGTATAATCACTTGCCAAAATTGGACCTACACTATTAACTAGAGTTGCCCCTTGATAAATACTGAAATAATATTGAGGTAACGCATCATATGCCGCCAAAGAAATAGAGCCTTTACCGTCATAGCAATCCGGTTGTACAACTGTTGAAGTAACTGTAAAATCTCTCTGTCGAACATAAATACTAGGTGTTTCAAAAATACAAGGATTAGTATTCACTCCTATTTGTCGGATATAAGCAATATAATAGCCTGGTGTGTTAATTGTAAAGACATTGGATAATTGGTAGGGTCCGTTAGGGTCCAAACTAAATTCATATCCCGAAGGAACGCCACCAACTGTTATTTCACCCGGTGTGGTACAAAGGATGTCTTCAGCAGTAATGGTAGGCACCAATAAATTTTGATATACATTAAAATAAAATATATTAAAACAACCTCCAGGATAATTGATAACCAATCTAAATTGACCCGCCATATTTGCAATATAATTAGGACCTGTTGCTATTTGATTCCAAGTACACGTAGGGTTTTCATTGGCACAATCATCAACCGTCATAGCGGGACAACTGCTTTCATCCAATTGTTCCCAAATAATAGAGACTGCATCACTTATTCCAGTATAAATCGCTCGTGAATCATTTCCACCACATAAAAAGATATAGGGTAAGACTTTACCATCATTAGGACACACTGGCAATAAATCGGCATAAGGAATAACTGGATTCGTGAGGTTGACACCATAAGTTACTACGGTAATCTCTTCTTCAATCGAAATACAAGTTGCCGAGGTCGTGTTTGTTACGTAATAGGTTCCTGGGGATGTGGCGGTATAGGTTTGACCCGTACCAATTACAGGTGTTCCCGTAGGACTTGTGGACCACGAATAACTATCATATCCAGCAGCAGCGGTCAAAACCACACTAGAACCACACAATATTTCCGTTCTTTGGAAATCACAATTTGAAATATCCACTAAAAAGTTGGTCGATCCTGGTGTTCCCAAACATTCTGTAGTAGCAAAACTGCCTTCTTCAACAATCCAATTGGTATTAATTACACCTCTATAGGTTGCAAAGGCTTGATTTATAATTTCATTGGAACAGGCTTGACTCAAGTCGTAGCAATTTGGAACAATCTGTATTGCTAAACGTATTACAAAACGGGGATCACCAGCCTCTACTGAACCATCTGGAATACTAAAAATAATCGTTCTTGTTACAGGGTCGTAGGATAATAGTGTTGCACCTCCGGCATTACTTAAATCGATATCGGTTAAGGGGTTAAAAATAATATTATCAGGGAGCACATCTTTTATAGTAAACTGAGTAACATTATCATTACCTACACTTTGATAAGTGATTTCATAAAATAGATTCTGACCTAAATAAACATTATCCCCATCGATTTCATTACCAGCATCATCGAGTACGATTTTCGTTAGGTCGATATCGGGTGCAATGATATCTACCGCAAAAGCAGCGAAAAAGGCAAATATGGGATCAGCCTGTCCTCGTGCAACTTGTAATCTGAAATCGGCTGAAGAGACATTATTCTTAATATACTCTGGTTCTGAATTTACAATCTCCAAAAAACCTGTGTCATAGCCCAATGTATTTGCACTTAAAGGATTTCTTGGATAAATGACACTTGGAGGATTAGGGTTAGTACCAAAACCACGATTTTCTATAACAGAACCAAAGAATTTATTGGCTGGTCTTAATGCTGTCGTCACTTCTTTACCATTTATTTCCAATTTGGTGGCTCGTTTTGTTCTATCACCATCTAATGTTGCATAGGCAAATTGTAAATCAATATTTCCTGCTTGAGGAGTTGTAAAGCCCGTTACCGGAATTGTTTCTTGATGTCCATTGAAAATATGGCTAAATCCATCAAAAGAAGTAAAGGATTTGGTATGTAGAACAGGATCTTCATAAATCACAAAAAGCGTCCAACCCGCTGTATTACCAGTTGAGTTATTAAAGCCTAAACTTGCAGTTACATTAGCCATGGTATATGTACCTTCAATATCAGACAAACCAGCTAACAAAGTAGTCACATCAGCATAACAGGCATAAGGGGTATTTCCTTGTTCATTTGTTACGGCAATAATTGGATTGACGATGGCGTCATAAATTACCTCACCAGTAATATCGGTATAGACCGTGCTACCAGGTAATTTGAATTTTACTTGATTAATATTTGCTCGGCTTCCACTTTGAAGCGTGGCGCCCCAATACAATGCTGCATAGGCAACTCTATAACAAGTGGTAGCACTACCATCTTCATGTGCCGATAATAAAAGGTCGGCACTACTAGAACTAAATGTAGACGCATCACCATCAATGTCAATATATTGCATGGATATATCCTGATTGTCTTTTGTAAGATCATTAAAGGGAAGATTATCTTT
>JBBKXS010000050.1:0-8866 GCA_037969605.1 Flavobacteriaceae bacterium | reverse complement strand
CAAAGAAACGAAGGATATAAGGCAAACCAAAGAAATAAAGGTTAAAACCTTGTTAAGCCCCTATAGAATAAAAAGATGCAACACTAAAAAAGGCAAAAAAAACAATTGATGGAGATTATAAAGATATTTGCCATTTCCATGCTGAAAGTAAGGCATCTTCCAACCCTAATTCAGCTTTCCAACCCAATTCAGAATTGGATTTGGAGGTATCGGCGTAAGTTTGAATGATATCTCCTGCTCGCCTATGCGCAATTTTATAATTTAGTTTTTGGCCCGAAACTTTTTCAAAAGATTTGATCACTTCCATAACTGAACTTCCCTTACCTGTACCAATATTAAAAACTTCGTAATTATCTTTATTTTTCTTGTACAAAAATCTTTTAAGGGCAACTACATGAGCTTTAGCCAAATCGACCACATGGATATAATCTCTAATGCAAGTACCATCAGGTGTTGGATAGTTATCTCCGAAAACAGATAATTCTTTTCTCAATCCAGCAGCTGTTTGTGTAATAAAGGGCACCAAATTTTGTGGCACTCCAATTGGCAACTCTCCGATTTTAGCACTTTTGTGAGCCCCTATAGGATTAAAATATCGCAATGAAATAGCGTCAAGGTTTGGACTAATTTTACAGACATCTCTTATAATTTCTTCCCCAATCTGTTTTGTGTTACCATAAGGAGATTCGGCATCTTTAACTGGAGCCTTTTCTGAAATAGGGAGTTCATCGGCTTGTCCATAAACGGTACATGAAGAACTAAAAATAAAATTGGAAGCATCAAGATTAACAACCGATTTTAAGATATAAATCAAGGTGTTAATATTATTTTCATAATACAATAAGGGTTTCTCTACACTTTCACCTACAGCTTTACTTGCCGCAAAATGAATGACGCCAACAATGTCTTTATGTTGATTAAAAAAACTTTCAACTTTATCCTTTTCCTTTAAATCTAGTTGTTCAAAAATCGGAGTTTTACCAGTAATTGCTGTAATGCCCTCTAAAACTTTAATTGAAGAATTGGACAAATCATCAATTATAACCACTTCTAAACCTTCATTCTGAAGCTCAACAACCGTATGTGAACCGATAAATCCTAAACCACCTGTAACTAATACCTTCATTTAATTGTTATCCAAAAAATTGATGACCGTTTTGGTAATAAAATCTATTTGCTCATCATCCAACTCGGTGTGCATCGGGAGGGAGATGACTTCTTTTACCAATTGATTGGTTATATTAAAATCTTCTTCTTTATAGCGAGAATCAGCATAAGCCTTTTGTAAGTGAAGGGGAATTGGATAATAAACGCCACAGGGAATTCCTTTTTCATTTAAATAGTTGGCAAGTTCATCTCTATCGGAATCCATAACCCGTAAAGTGTATTGATGGAATACATGGCAATCACAGGTATCACAAATGCCTGAACAATTTTTATTTCCTGAAGGTGTTATGATATTTTTATGACCTGCAAAAGCATTATTGTATTTTATAGCTGCTTGTTGTCTGGCTTTATTGTAAGTATCCAATAGTTTTAATTTGATATCCAAAATGGCAGCTTGAATGGAATCCAATCTAGAATTAACACCAACCACGTCATGGTGATATCGTACATACATGCCATGGTTGACAATTCCCCTGATGGAATGGGCCAAAGCATCATCATTGGTAAAAATCGCACCCCCATCACCATAACAACCTAAATTCTTGGAAGGAAAAAATGATGTTGATGCCACATGACCAATAGTTCCCGCTTTAGCTTTTTTGCCATTACTATTGGTATATGTAGCTCCAATAGCTTGTGCATTGTCCTCAATAACATAAAGCTGATGCTCATCTGCTATTTGCATGATGGCTTCCATATTGGCACACTGCCCAAATAAATGTACAGGTACAATAGCCTTTGTTTTTGGTGTAATGACTTTTTTAATGGCATCGATATCTATATTAAAACTCACGGGATCCACATCAACCAAAACTGGTGTTAACTGTAGTAATGCTATGACCTCAACAGTGGCAGCGAAAGTGAAATCGGCAGTAATCACCTCATCTCCTGGCTTTAATCCCAAACCCATCATGGCAATTTGTAAAGCATCAGTTCCATTGGCGCAGGGAATCACATGCTTTACACCCAAATAATTTTCAAGGTTTTTTTGAAATTCGTGAACTTTCGGACCATTAATAAATGCTGTAGTATCTATAACTTCTAAAACCGATTGATCAACTTCGGTTTTAATTTTAGTGTATTGACCTTTAAGATCAACCATTTGAATTTTTTTCATTCGGAATCCATCAGATTATTAAGTAGAATGCACATTTTTTAATACTGCACTAAAAAAGCGAAATTACAAAATTCAATACTGTCAACCAATGAAATTAGTTCAAAGAACTGTATTTTAGCACAAACTAAATGCCTTTGGGTTTTATCTACAACATAGGAATTTACACTGCTGGTTTTCATCTGAAAATCATTGCCCTTTTTAATCACAAAATTAAATTGGGAGTTGAGGGTCGGTCCCAAACTTTTAAAAGATTAGAGGAACATATCCAAGGTAAGGAGGAGGTACTGTGGTTTCATTGTGCATCGCTAGGTGAATATGAACAGGGTCTTCCAGTTTTTAAAGTGTTGAGAGCGCATTATAAAACTTATAAAATTGTGCTTACTTTTTTTTCTCCTTCGGGTTATGAAATCAGAAAACATACCAATGTGGCCGATGTTGTCGTCTATCTTCCGTTGGATACCAAACATAATGCAAGGAGATTTTTAGATTTGGTACATCCAAAATTCACTGTTTTTGTAAAATATGATATTTGGCCCAATTATTTGATCGAATTAAAAAAACGACATTTAAGAGCTATTTTGATTTCGGCCTCTTTCAGAAATTCTCAATCGTATTTTAAGTTTTATGGGGCTAGATTAAGAAATGCTTTATCAGTATTTGAACATGTTTTTGTTCAAAATGAAATTTCAAATGACTTATTGAATTCTATTAATATTAAAAATGTAACTGTTTCTGGAGATACCCGATATGATCGAGTTTCGCAACAATTGGAACAGAACAATGCCTTGGAGTTTATTGCTGAATTCAAGCAAAATAAAACCTGTATGGTTATAGGTAGTTCTTGGCCAGAAGACGAGGAACTTTTGATACAATATATTAATGAAAACGCTTCAAAAGATATTAAGTATATCATTGCTCCCCACAATATCAAGTCCAATCAAATTGAAAATCTGACCCGTAATCTCAAGCCTAAAACACTATTATTTTCTAAAAAAGAAAACAAGGCTATTTCCGAATATTCTGTATTCATTATTGATACTATTGGGCTATTGAGCAAAATATACAGTTATGCCGATATGGCTTATGTTGGTGGTGGCATGGGCACCAAAGGCCTGCATAATATTTTGGAACCTGCAGTATTTGGAGTCCCTATCGTGATTGGTAAAAATTACCACAAATTCCCTGAAGCCATCCAAATGATAGAAAATGCTGGAGTAATCTCGATTTGTAATTATCTTGAATTGAAAACAGCATTTGATTTATTATTTAAAAATAAAACGGAAAGGCAACGCCTAGGTTCCTTGAACAAAACTTTTGTTGACAAAAATAAAGGAGCAGTTCAGCAAATAATTGATTTTATAGAACTCTAAAAAATCGCTTCTGGAATTTTAAGTTGGTTAAGGTCCTTAATATACTGATCTTGTAATAATGATAGTCCATATTGATAGGAGGCATTCATCCAGCCAAAGCCTTCTTGGGTGATGTATTCAAAATCAGTACCCACGTTACCATATTCGGCAAAGACTTTATGAGTTGCCTCAACCACATCATATTTTTCAGGAATGGTGCCGTTATAATCCACTGCATTTTTTGTAATCATATATAACCAACGATACACTAACTCTTGGGCTTCCTCTACAAAACCATAATTAATCAGTCCTCTCCACGCCATCATTTGATGTGGAGCCCAACCATTGGGATAGTCCCATTGTCTCGCAGGACGTTCCTCAGAAATTTCTCCTCGGCTTTTTTTATCGCATCCAGCAATCCCTCCTTTTTCCTTTAAAAGTGGAATGGCATTTTTAACTAGGAGTTTTGCTTGTTTCTCTGAACATAGGTTGGCCCAAAGTGGTACCAAGGTAGAAGCAGCTACAAAATTTGACTGAGAATTAGTAATTACATTATAATCAAAGTAAAGTCCTTTGTTTTCATTCCATAGATAAGTGTCAACAGCTTTTTTTCTAGCCTCTGATTTTTGTTGCCAATAGGATGTTGAATAGGTTTCAAAAGTGCCGTTAAATTCTTTTTGGATGATTTCAGCAAAATCAGTTTCATACTTGTAAAGCATGGCATTGAGTTCGACTAGGTTTAGATCTGCACAATTACCTTCAATCCGGTAAGACGTGTCATGGCCTGATTCCCTAACCGTTCTATCGTGAATAAAATAGTCATCCAGTTCAGCATTTTTTATGTCTCCCGAATCGTATTTAGAAATATAATCTCCAACTGAAAGCTTTTCCGCATCAGCAAAAGGTTTCAATACCGCATCAAAATGCCCTTTTTCGCATTCTGGTGGCATACCAATACCTTCAGCCAAATACCGATTTAATCCATTGTCTGTTAAACGCCTTCCTTGGACCATCCAAACTGTTTCATATTCTTTTATGGCCGTTTTTAAATGGCTTTGTAACCAGTTTTTATCTTGTGTAATCTCAAAAACTTCACGAATCAAACTGGAATAAAAAGGGGGCTGGGTTCTGGTTAAATAATAAGAACGATTGGCGTTCAGGATTTTTCCGTAAAATTCAATTTCGTATTGAAAATTATCGGCCATGGCTTTAGCAAGCTCAACTTTGCCATCAATCAACAGTCCAACCGATTCAAAATAACTGTCCCAGCCGTACATTTCGTTAAACCGCCCACCTGGAACCACAAAGGGTACACCTTTGATTTCATTGTTGTTCTTTTCTAATTTAAGTGATAAAATGCCGGGTTTACTATTTATTGATTTTACATATTCCGGTGACACCTGTTCTGGAAGTTGAATGGCTTCTACAGGTAAGGTTTTTTCTATTTGTTTATAATATTGAAGTGCAACATCATCCTTAAAAGGGATATATATTCGCAATTTACTTGAGGCCAGGGTTTCATTTTTAGTGTCGTGAATCAGGTTTTCAATACCTTTTTCGTCCATGGTTCTGGTTAGGCCTTTCCAAAAATAATCCTTGATCATTCGTGAAACCCTTACAGAAGGTAATTCCTCAATATGGTGTAATGGAATTTCGGCAACTTCATGTCCCTCATTTTTGGCAATGACCAATTCTTGCAACAAATTGGATAAATGATAAGTCCCTTTAACGCTATAATCTTCTCCAGATGTTGACCTAATTTTAAAAACTCTAGGGCCTTTATCTTCAATAGTTATTTTTTTGTCACCATCGGTGTCTTCCTGTTGCAATAAGCGTTTGAGGGTATCTTGTATGTCTAAACAAAACATCATATTTCTAAAACCGCATTTTTCTTGGTAATCCTGTCAATTAATAATACGAATACAATTAATAAAGTCATAGGAATCAGTAAAAAATAAAAAGCATTAGCTCCACCTATTTTTTCGAATAATATACCAACAATTCTTGATCCTAATGTGCCACCTAAAGCAGAGAAAATTATGATTAAACCCGACATTGGAGAATGGAGACTTTTTGGAAGGGAGCTTAAAACTGTTGAGTTCAAAAGTGGATATATTGGTGCGATAAACAACCCTATAAGTGGCAAAATATAGCCTAACAAAGGTACTTCCGCTAAACTTTTGATTTCGCTTTGCGAATCAATATCAATTTTTAATTGAGGTAATACACTTAATAAAATTATACCAGCTATAATGATACACGAAATGACTAAATACACCCATGATATTTTTTTAGTAAGATATCCAGCCAAAAACCTACCCAAAGCCAAGGATAATGCTAAAATACTGGCCATCTGAACACTTAATGTCACACTAAACTTAAATATTTTTTCATTAAATCTTGGCAACCATGTCATAATACCTTGTTCTATCATTACAAAAAAGAAGGCAGAAGCCAAAAACACTAAAACTAATGGTACAATAATCAATTTTAAAGAATGCTTTAAATCTTCTCTTAAATTAGTGCCAATAGCTTCAACTTCGTATTCAACTTTTGAAAACAATAAAAACAGAAATGATATGACAATAAATACAGCCAATAGATAATACACATTTAACCAAGCATTTTCATCGGTATCAGAATAGAACGCCGGAAATAAGAAATATGCACAGGCAATTCCTACCATAAAAAAGCCTTCAATAGAACTCATCAATGCGGCATGTTCTTTTTTGGTTTCAGTTATAATTCCTATAAGTGAATAAACCGATAATTTTATCAATGCAAAACTGACGCCTATTGAGAGAAATAAAATTTTAGTATAAAAAAAGGAGTTTCCAAAAGTCATAAGCAAACAACCCATAAAAACAATGGCAAGCCCTGTTAACATCGCTTTTTTATACCCAAATCGTGGCAGAAACGATGCTACTAAAAACGATACGATTGCAATTGGCAAGTCTTTAAACGCCTCTAAAAGTGATGCTTGGGTTTCAGTTACATGGTAGACATTAATTGATTTTGCAATGACAATGCCAACACTATTCAAGAGAATAGCGAATACAAAGTAATTGAGATATATCGATATTCTAATACCTAAATTTTTCATACGAATTTATTTTTCAAATTTTAGATTGTCACTGCCTTTTCCCTTTAATCGTAATGCCAGAATTCCAGCAATAATAAAGAATACGCCTCCAAATAAAATAGCATTTACAGCGCTATCTCCCAAAAGGTTTTTTACAATAGGCCCAAATGTTAGGGTTTGGATGCCCATTGGAATCACAATCATCATATTAACGATTCCCATATACACACCACGGCGTTCCTCTGGAATAACTTTTGAGACCATGGCATAAGGAATCCCCATCATCGCTGCCCAGCCAATACCAAGAAGAATCATTGGCAAAAGCAACATATATTGATTCGCAATATATGGCATACTTAACATGGCAATTCCCGTTAGGAACAAACTTCCAACATACACCAATTTATTGCTGTATTTAGCCGCAATAGGCACCAAAATAAGTGCTACTAACATGGTCACCAAATTATAAGTTCCGTTCATAAGTCCAGTTTGAGCCAAAGCCTGCTCCGAAAGCAACTGAACATTTTGGGCAAAGGACGTATCGGCCGTACTAATTTCGGCACCCGATTTACAGGCATCCATGATACCATCAAATTTTGTGACATCTTTACTACTGATACCAAACATACCTTCCCTTAACATAGGCGTAATAAACTGCCAATACACAAATAAGGCGTACCACTGAAATAAATAAACTCCAGCTAATTTTTTCAATAGTTTGGGCATTTCGCCAATAGCATGATAAATTTCACTAAACGGTTCAAAAATCCTATGGACTAAAGTGGAGTCTTTATTACGCTCTTTAATAAATTTTAATTCTTCATCAGAAGGTGGTATTTCAGGTGTTTTTATAACTGACCATAAAATTGTCCCTATGGACATAATGGCTCCTAAAAAGAAGGAATAATACACCCAAGTTGGGATTGCTGAAACAACTTCTGTCCCAGTACTGCATAAGCTTGCCCCTTCAACCACAGGTACACTAAACCAATCTTGGAATAAAAACAAAGAAAAATTGGCCAAAGTAATACCGGCGCCTACAAATAAACTTTGCATTTGGAATCCGTAAGTCAATTGGCTATCATTCAATTTATCACCAACAAACGCTCTATAAGGTTCCATGGCAGTATTGTTTGCAGCATCCAAAATCCATAGTAAGCCAACAGCGAACCATAATTGTGAACTAAACGGAAATACAAACAAACATAAACTCGCCACAATGGCTCCAATCAAGAAAAATGGTTTACGTCTTCCCCAGCGTGGTGACCAAGTTTTATCGGATATGGCACCAATTAAAGGCTGAATGATCAAGCCTGTAACTGGACCTGCGAGATTCAATAATGGTAATTCTTCATGATGAGCCCCTAAAAATGAAAATATGGGGTTGACTGCTGTTTGTTGCAAACCGAAACTGAATTGTATCCCAAAGAATCCAACATTCATGTTCCAGATTTGCCAAAACGATAAATTAGGTTTTGTAAATTTCATAGTTAGTTAGTTGGTAACTATAGACAAACTCTTATCATCAAATGGGCTAATTTGTAGTGTTAGCATGACATTTGCTATTTTAATTTCTTTAAAATCAAAAAAATTCCCTTTTACAGATACTATTGGTAACTAAATATCTGACTTAAATGATAAGAACTCTAATGTTAGTTAAGTCAAATATAATGATTTTCATTTTACAATAGCACTTAATTAAAGTTGTACTAAATTAAACGAGTTTTTCATTTTTACTAAAAATAATCCACCTGATTTTTTAACATCTTTGCAATGATGTGTCATTGTAAAGCCATTTAGAATTATTAAATTTATCAATATAAAATTTGAGCTGTTTTTTGTTTACTTGTTTTTTGAGTCTAAGAATAAAACCAGTTTATTTTGAATTAATTTAGTAGAGTAGAATAACAAGTAAACCAATAATTTTAAAATTGAATTGATGAAAAATAAAGTTGGTATTGGCATTGTTGGATCACAATTTATTTCCTCCATACATGTTGAAGCTTTAAAAAGTGTAGCCGATGCACAAATTATAGCGGTAATGTCTCCAACAAAAGGGAATGCAAAAAAATTCGCTACAAAACATAGTATTCCCTATTATTTTGATATGATTGATGACATGTTGGCCCTAGAAGAGATTGATATGATAAT
>JBBKXS010000049.1:0-4477 GCA_037969605.1 Flavobacteriaceae bacterium | reverse complement strand
CCAATAAACAATCTTAATTAATTTAAAATAATTGTTTATAATACTGTTCTGCCATTCTCTGTGTCGTAAATTCAGGAATTACATCATCCATCGCATTAAAGACAATGTCCTGCCACTTTGCGGGGTCATTATAATATGTAGGGACAACCTTGTTCTCCAGGATATCGTATAAATTATAGCCATCAATTCTATCCTGATCCCAAACTTCTAAATGGTGATCCAAAGGAGGAAATACAAAACAATTTTTTCCATTTTTCTGAAATTCTGGAATCCATCCATCGTTTGTTGAAACATTTATAGAACCGTTCATGGCCGCAGTCATTCCGCTGGTTCCGGAAGCTTCACGGGTAATGCGAGGCGTATTCAACCACACATCAGAACCACATTTTAATTTTTTAGACAATCCAATTTCATAACCTATCAACACCGCAAGATTAGGTTCGGTTTTGGAATGAAGAACCAGATGATTAAAGGTATCAATGGCAAAATAGTCAAATGGGTATGGTTTTCCAGCCCAAATGATCTGTACCGGATATTTTGCATTATTTATCAATCGTTTCAATCGATCCAAATCATTTAAAAGAATATCGGCCCTTTTATAGCCTGCAAATCGTCTTGCCCAAACAATGGTTAAGGTATTTGGATTGAATTTCTTTCCTGTCTGTCTAAAAACCTCCTCGAACAATTCATTTTTTAACTCGATTTTTCTTTTTTGATAGGCTTTAACATTTTTTGTAGTCCAAGCTTTTTTTATGGTTTCATCTTGCCAGAACTTCTGATTTTGAGCGTTGGTTATGGGTATTATTTTACTAATTGCCTCAAAATCTTTCCACATATCGTTGGCCACCTTAGAATGCAGCTTGGAAACGGCATTGGCTTTTTTTGACATCCTTAAGGCCGAAACCGTGTAATTGATCATGCCACCATTCACCATTTCTTCATGGAGTTCGTTTTCAGACAATGTTCTACCAAAAAATCCACATCGGTTTAAATGTCGGGCATCGCGTTCTTCGTTTCCTGCCTTTTCTGGTGTATGCGTTGTAAACACCATCTGGTTTTTTTTCACCCCTCTATCTCTTAAATAGTAAAATGCAGGCAAAGCGTGACCCTCATTCAAATGATACACATCTGCACCTCCTAAAGCCTCTACAACTTTAGCTCCGCCAATACCCAGTATGATACTTTGAGAAACACGGGTAATTTCATTTGAATCGTATAAATGGTTGGTAATCGTTCTAGACAAATGATCGTTTCCTTCAACATCAGTACTTAACAAATACATAGGGACCGTACCAAAAATTTCGGGTTTCAGGATATAGGCTTTAACCTTTACGTACGGATTATCATGAAGCTGGACTTCCACCTCTATTCCGGTGTCCTCTAAAAAATCGTAACGCTTCTCATTAAATTCTGTTCTTAAAGTTTGATCTTCATTTCTTGCTTGGTCATAATATCCATATTTCCAAAGCATTCCAACGCCTATCATATTCTGCTTCATTTCAAATCCGGAACGCATATGGGAGCCCGCCAAAAAACCAAGGCCTCCAGAATATATATTTAGGGTTTGGTCAATTCCAAACTCCATACTGAAATAAGCCACTTTTTTATTAAACGCTTTGGCTGGTTTATAGGGATGATACCATTCTGAATATTTGTTTTTCATGTAGTTGGTTCTAAAAAATTGAACGCAAATATAACCAGAATCTGATTTTATAGAAATTGAATTGCATTTATTTTATCAAGAAATAAAAAAACAAGCCAAAACTTATAATTCTTCCTTTAAAAGTATTTTGCAAATTTGAAAACTTCCGTTTCTAAAACCGGTAATTAGCAAATTAAAATCTTGCGGTGACCAATTTGGCAAGGTATCGGCAGTGTTGTTAAACGTTATGCGTTGTGGACTTTTACCTTCTTTGGTCATAATATAAATTTCGGATTCATTGTCTTCCGTTGAATTTACGTAGACAATCCTCGAACCACTATTAGAATAAGACGCATAATGATTTTGTAACGGCCAACGTGTTAGGCGGGCTTCTTTTTTAGCAATTATATTATAAACATAAATTTCGTCGTACTCTCCTTTACTGTTCTTTCTAGAAAAATACAAAATGGCATCTCCTCTCGGCGAAAACCTAGGATACATGTTTTTATATGAATTACTTAATATGGTTTTAAGCCTTTTTCCGTTAGCTGAAATAACATAAACATTAAAGTTGTTATCACTTATTTTATAATTAAAAATAAGCTCTTTACCATTAGGTGCAAATTGGGCATAGGACTTATTTCCATTTAAGGGAATTGGAACTTTTTTCAGTTCTTTCGTATCCATATGAAAAGTATACAAATCGCTAATTCCATTTCGTTCCGATTCAAATAAGATCATATTTTCATACGGATTCCAAGTCGGTCTGCGGTCGTTAGTCGTGCTATTGATCACTCGTCTTTGATTCTTACCATCAATATCCATGCTATAGATTTGCCAATGCCCATCACGATTAGATTCGAATATGATGGTCTCTCCAGCTTTGTTATAACTAGCAT
Organism: Flavobacteriaceae bacterium; assembly: GCA_037969605.1. Taxonomy (GTDB): domain Bacteria; phylum Bacteroidota; class Bacteroidia; order Flavobacteriales; family Flavobacteriaceae; genus Geojedonia. The sequence continues at coordinate 1,936 of JBBKXS010000049.1, read as the reverse complement.
ATCGGTTATCGAACCGATTATGAGTTAACTGCTCTTCCTTAAAGCCTACTCCCTGTGCTATCGCTTTTAAAGTAAAAAGTAAAAAAAAAGTAAAAAAGAATGTCGGTTTAAAAATATTCAAATTTGAGAATAATAATTTTTAATTTTCAAGTAGCTTTAAAGCATCAACAAGTTGAGTCTTTTGATTTCTACTTAAAGGAATCTTTGAATCTCCAACTTCAACTGCTTTGTTATTAAATCTTTCTATTTTATCCAAATTTACAATATATGATTTATGAATTCTTAAAAAATTTTCCTTCGCTAATTTTTTTTCAAAATTCTTCATTGTTGATAGTATTATAAAACTATCGCCTTCAATGACTAATTTTATATAATCCCCTAAAGCTTGTATCCATTTAATATCGTTAATATAAACTTTATGTTTTTTAAGTTCACTTTTTATAATTAGGTATTCTCCCTCAGTATCATAATCACCAAGTTTAAGCTTATATTGTTCCACTGCTTTATGAACAGCAGTTTTAAAACGTTCTTTAGTAATGGGTTTGTGCAAATAATCGGTAGCATCATAACTAAATGCCTTAAAAGCGTATTCGGTTTTACCCGTAACAATGATAATTTGGGGCTTGTAATCCAGTATATCCACCAATTCAAAACCTGTTAAATCTGGCATTTCGATATCTAAAAAGATGAGGTCAACCTCATGGGCATTCAAGCCTTTTTTGGTTTCTAATGCAGAACTGAATTCAGCAATCAAATTAAGATTGCGGTGATTTTTAATCAGCTTCACAATCGAGAGGCGTTGGATAGCCGAATCATCAACCACAACACAATTCAAAGTCATTGTATTTAAAATTTTAAATTATCGAAACTCTAATAACCTGAAAAATACAAAATATTAAGAAGGATTGAAATAATATTATAATAAATTAGTTGCAGCCTACTTAAAAAGTAATTTACAAATGTTTATAATGTCTGGAATAGATAAGATACAAATAGGGTACTAATTATTAACTCATAAATTTAATTGTGCCTTCGCTTATAATAAAAACTCCCCAATACATGAGGAGTTTTATAAAAATATAACCAAATGATTAGGAGGTTATTTCGCCAGATGAGTGTGCAGAAATTTCACAAATTTTGTAATGACTTTTTGCAATACCGAATATCTAAAATGAAGTTTCTTTAAACTTTAATAGCTTATGTTCCCCTCATAAGTTATTAACCCAGAAGGTAGTGCAGGATTAATAAGTGTGTTAGCCACAATTGAACCACTTGCATTTGCAAACCGACCCGTTCCGCTAACGATGTCGTGATATAAAACTGCAGTAGAGGTTCCATCTCCGTTTGGGGTACTTGTACCGGTATACTCGGTATTAAATTCATCTCCATTCGCTGCAGTAAATATAGCAGTACCAATTATTTGAAATGGTGGTGGAGTTGTTAAATTCACTGTTGGTAATGCAACAAACATACTATTCCCTAAGTGGGTTGCCTGACCATACCCAGTGATACGTTGACTAAGCATTGGTGGTGGACTAAGCGCCTCAACAGTGGTGACATAAGATCCCTTAAATGGAAACTTTGGCGCGATTCTGGACTGTGATTTTTCAAGTGTAATACTTGCGGATTGAAATTTTAATCCCTCTTGACTTGAATCAAGAAAAATTGAATCTTCTTTACTACAGCCGTAGAAAAAGATTAGGGACAATGTCATTAAATAAATTACTTTTTTCATAATTAATTAGTTTTAGTTAAATTAAATAGTTTTCGCTATTAACCAATATTTATTAATCAACGTAGGTGATAATAAAATCTAACAGGGTATTAGAAAAAAGATTTACATAATAAAAGAGGAAAGTTTATATAGTCAAAAAGTAGAATGTTGGTGCTCTAAACTTTATTAAAGATATTGTTTAAATTACTAATAATCTACTAT
>JBBKXS010000048.1:0-2583 GCA_037969605.1 Flavobacteriaceae bacterium | reverse complement strand
AGGGTAGACCCTGATTGGATTCAACAACATCTGAAATGCCTTGATTTTTTTAAAGCCGATTTATCCTCGGGGGTTTCCATATCGCAAGTGGGTGCTGTAGTCCCTGCACATTATGCTTTTTTTAAAGTAAGCGACCAACTAGATACCGGAAATGTGCTTATAAAGAAAGCTGTTTTTAAAACTTTGGGCCTGTTTGACCGACAATTTGAAAAGCAACGCATGGGTGACGGAGAGTTTGGTTTACGTTGCCATTTACAGGGGTATTTGAACGTGTCGAATCCTTATTCTAAACGTTTACATTTAAAGGTGAAACATGGAGGCTTACGGCACATGGGCAGTTGGGATGCTTTTAGAACTTCAAATGTATTGGCACCGCGACCAATCCCAAGTGTCCTGTATTTTTTTAGACGATACTTTGGTGATACCCAAGCCCGTTTGGCACTGTTGCGAACGGTTCCCTTGAGTATCATGCCTTATAGGTTCAAGGCCAACAAGGCCTTACAATTGCTCGGTATACTTGTGTCTATTGTAATCTTACCCTTAGTCATGTTTCAGGTGTTTAAGTCCTGGCGCTTGTCCAGTATAAAATTGACCGAAGGTCCTCTAATAGAACCCTTATCATGATGAAAACTCCCAAATCCGTTCTTATCGTCACTTCGGAATTTCCACCACAGCCCGGAGGGATAGGGAACCATGCCTATAATTTGGCCAAGCATTTACAGTTGTCCCATTTTGATGTTGAGGTAATTTCAGATCAGCGTTCGCAAGATGGTGTTGAAGAAAAACAATTTGATTCTACACTGTCTTTCAAGGTTTATCGAGTGTTGAAAACCAGTTTACGGTTTAGGATGTATCTAAAACGCATTCAGCTAGTATTTAAGCATATTGAAACTGCTCAAATTGTCATTGCTTCAGGTAAGTTTTCGTTGTGGATTGTCGCTTTTGCCAGTATTTTTTATAAGAGACAGTATGTGGCTATTATTCACGGGAGTGAAGTCAATTTACAGCATCGATTTTATCGATTTATAACTAATTGCTCATTGAAACGATTTGATCAGGTCATCGCTGTTTCCCGTTATACCCAATCGTTAGTAGCACATTTAGGTTTAAAAAACGTGACCGTGATTCCTAACGCTATGGATCCCAATGAATGGGATTTGAATGCTGTGGAACCTGTGAATTTAAAAGGATTTCCTAAACTTTTAACCGTGGGTCGATTAAGTGATCGGAAGGGGCAGATGGAGGTAATCAAGCATTTGCCCAAATTGATTTCAATATATCCCGAGACTCACTACCATTGTGTGGGTCTTGCTACTGAAAGTTATCGTTTTATGGCCCTTGCCGAATCTCTAGGTGTGGCCTCCTATATGACATTTCATGGTACTAAGACTCAAGCCGAGTTAAAAGCATTTTATCAGGCCGGTGATGTGTTTGTCATGTTAAGTCGTCCAACCGAAAGCGGGGATGTTGAGGGATTTGGGATTGCCATTTTGGAAGCCAATTATTTTGGTTTGCCCGCTATAGGGTCTAAAGGCAGCGGTATTGAGGATGCTATTTTAGATGGAGACAGTGGGCTACTCATTAGTTATGAGGATGGTGCCGCTTTTAGTGGAGCTTTACATTCCATTTTAAAGGATAGGGAAGGTTTTGAAACTAGGGCCAAAGCTTGGGCTTTGCAGCATGAATGGTCCAGTATTGTTAAGCGATATGTTGAGGTTATGGAGGCAGTTTCTTGATAGTCTGCACTATTCCCCTCTTGAGAGGGGCTAGGGGTGTGTCATTTACAATAATAATCTCCCAAAAACAGTCTCAATCTATACCCAAAAGAACAATAACACTTTGTTCATTCGATTCTGAAAACATTCATACCGTTCAGAATTTTTAATAAATTAGCCTGAACTATTCCCCTCTTGAGAGGGGTTAGGGGTGTGTCATTTACAAAAAATCATATCCCAAAACTAGTCTCAATCTATGCCCAAAAGAAAAATAATTCCATATAACCCTAAACTCAAGGAACTTGCCAGACAGCTTAGAAACAATTCAACCAAAGCTGAAATCTACCTTTGGCTAAAATTAAAAAACAAGCAGATGTATGGCTATGATTTCCACCGGCAGAAACCCATTGACAATTATATTTTGGATTTCTTTTGTTATGAACTGATGCTGGGCATTGAAGTTGATGGGTATTCGCATGAATTTTTGGAAATACAGACTAAAGACATCATTAAAGAACGACGAATGCGTGCATTGGGAATCACCGTCTTAAGATTTAGTGATTACCAGGTGACAAAGGATATGGAGAATGTATTGCGTGCTATTGAATGGTATATTTCTGAACAGGGAAAAACACACCCCCCTGCCTCGCCGGCAGGCAGGTAGCCCCTCTCAAGAGGGGAATTAATGACGTGTTTTTTGGTTTTTCGTTTTGCTCCTTCCAAAAGCGGGCAGGTTGAATGACATGGAGAATGTATTGCGTGCTATTGAATGGTATATTTCGGAACAGGGAAAAACACACCCCTAGCCCCTCTCAAGAGGGGAATTAATGACGTGTTTTTTGGTTTTTCGTTTTGCTCCCTCCAAAAG
>JBBKXS010000047.1:0-2553 GCA_037969605.1 Flavobacteriaceae bacterium | reverse complement strand
ATAATTAATTTCTAATACAAAGGTGCAACCCTATTGGTCCTTTTATGTTATAGCATTTAGATGGATTGTTATAGAATTGCTATCTAAAGATTTTATAAAAACATAACAATTGAAGAATTGGCGAAATGTTTTAATTAAAAAAGCCTGGAATGTTAATACTCCAGTCTCTCATTAATGTTTTATTAGATGAAAAATAAATTGTTGAAATTAACTGATTGGTAGATATACAGTAAAAACTGAGCCCACATTAATTTCTCCTTTGGCAAAAATACAACCTCTGTGATTTTCTGTAATCTTTTTACAAATAGATAGCCCTAAGCCTGTTCCAGAATAAACCTTTTTGTTATGTAACCTATTAAACAGGTCAAATATTTTATCGGCATAAATCTGGTCAAAACCAATACCGTTATCGGTAAACGTAATTTTATGGTAATCGCTTTTAGATGCTTTTAATAAATGAGGCTCATCACTTGCCTTAACTTTTAAATAGGATATTTTAATTATTGGAATCGTTTCTGTTTTACTGTATTTTAAAGCGTTACTTAATAAATTTAAAAATAATTGTTGGATCTGAAATACTATTACCTTTGCTTTTGGCAATGTATCGCTTGTGATTTTTGCATTTTTTTCCGAAATAATTTCAGCTATATCTTGTTTAGCATTTTCAAAAAGTTCATTTAAATCTGCACTAACAAATTCTTTATCAGGTTTGTTAGTTCTAGAAAACTGAAGTAAATCATCTATTAATAAACGCATTCTTGAAGATGATGATTTTATACGTTCAAAATATTGATGCCCAGAATCTGAAAATTTCTCAGCTTCATTTTCTTCAAGTCTAGAAATAAAGGTTTGTATTTTTCGCAGAGGTTCCTGCAAATCATGACTGGCAGCATAGTTAAAAGCCGAAAGTTCTTTGTTATTTCGTTCTAGATCTAAATTATGTTCTTCAAGCGTTAATATATTTTCAATCTCTTCACTAATATCACTAATATTGCCTATCAATCTTTTTTGCCCATCTATACTGTAAAAGGATTTTGCATAAGCCTTTAAATGTTTTATTGAGCTGTTTTTTTGAATAATTCTATAGTTTATAAAGGGCAACTCTTCAATATCAATCATTTTCTTTAAATCATTTGACAATTTATCCACATCTTCAGGGTGTACAAATTTTAAAAAATTATCAAGATTAGCTTCAAAAGATTGCGGTTCTTCACCAAAAAGGCGATAAAGATTATCTGAATAGGTAAATATATTAGAATCGATATGCCAAACCCAATTACCGTGTTTACCAATAATTTCTGATTGATTTGTAGATTCTTTAAAGATCAATAATTGGTCGTTTTTTGCTTTTATGTTTTTTAAATCAGCATTAATTTTACTAAAGGCTATAAATATAATTACAATAGTAATTAGTAAAATAAAATAAAAAAATAATGGCGTAAACCGTAAATCACTTTGATATTCTTTTTGCCGAGTATTAAGTAATTTATTTTCGAGATCAATGATTTCACTAACCTGTTGCCTTATACTATCTAATATTATTTTTTCTTCAAAAAGTAGGTTTTTAGATGTTTCAGTGTTTATTCCATTTATTTTAACAAGAGCATCCGTTTTAGAAAAGTTAGAGAAAAGATTGTCTATTAATTTATTTAAGATCGTTAAGTTTTCCTGTTGTTTAACATTTAATATTAATTCTCTTAGTTGAAGAAATGAATTATTAATTTTTTCTTTAATAATTAGATAGGGTTCTAAATACAAAGGATCCTTTGTTAGTGTAAATTTTCTATGTCCACTTTCGGCTTCGCTTAAATAATAATTTATTTGCTCTAATTCAATATTTACTTCGTAGATTCTAACGACTATATTTGAAGAATCGGTCAAATCAGAAATGTGTTTGTACGTATAGCCACCTATTAAAAGAATGACAAACAAACCCACCAAAAGAACGATCCTTAAAACTAACGCTGATTTAAATAAATTTTTCCATTTCATTATAGTCGCAATAAAAAGTTGTCTTTATTTAAACTGTTGGTATGATATTGCCAATTAATAGATACGACTTCTGAAAGTATTTTTTTAAGCTTTGCAAAGCTGTCCGGTTTTTTTATATAAATATTCGCCCCCAGCACAAAGGTTTTTTCGATATCTTCTTCTGAAGCTGAGGTAGAATAAATAGCAATGGCAATCCCGGACATTTTATGACTTGCCTTAATTTCAATCAAACATTCTATTCCTGATTTTTTTGGCATGTTTAAATCCAGGAAAAGAACGTTGGGCAAAAGTGCGTCTTCTTTGTTTAAATAATTCATGAGCTCTATGCCATCATTGAAAGTATTAACTTTTGTATTGATTTTTAATTCATCGAAAGCATCTGTAAAAAAAAGTCTGTCATCTTCATCATCGTCTGCTAGAATTATGTGTATATAATCGGTTTGCATGTACTATTGATATAACTAGTTAGTTTTTTGTTGAGCAATGTCTCTTCTTTTAAAAATAATACGTTGAAAAGCAGAAGGCGTAATACCCGTTGTGTTTTTAAACTGTGTACTTAAA
>JBBKXS010000046.1:0-4606 GCA_037969605.1 Flavobacteriaceae bacterium | reverse complement strand
CGTTCGGTAATTGTCGTTGGACCAGAATTAAAATTATTTGAGTGTGGATTGCCAAAAAATATGGCGGCAGAACTTTACAAGCCATTCATCATCAGGAAACTGATTGAAAGAGGCATTGTAAAAACTGTAAAATCTGCAAAGAAAATTATAGATAGAAAAGAACCTGTGGTTTGGGATATATTAGAGAATGTTTTAAAAGGACATCCAGTGCTTTTAAATCGTGCTCCGACGCTTCACAGACTAGGTATTCAAGCATTCCAGCCTAAATTGATTGAAGGAAAAGCGATCCAATTGCATCCTTTAGTATGTACTGCATTTAATGCCGATTTTGACGGTGACCAAATGGCGGTGCACTTACCATTAGGACCTGAAGCTATTTTAGAATCACAATTATTAATGTTGGCTTCGCATAATATTTTGAATCCTGCTAACGGTTCTCCGGTAACAGTACCTTCTCAAGATATGGTACTTGGTTTGTATTATATGACCAAACATCGTTTATCTACTGACGAAGTTAAAGTTAGAGGTGAAGGATTGACTTTCTATTCTCCAGAAGAAGTTACCATTGCTTATAACGAGAAGAAAGTTGAGTTAAATGCAGGTATAAAAGTAAGAACTAAAGATTTCAATGAGAATGGAGATTTGACTAGCCAAATCATTGAGACTACTGTGGGACGTGTACTTTTTAATGAAAACGTACCAGAAGCTGCGGGTTATATTAACCAAGTATTAACTAAAAAGTCGCTTAGGGATATTATCGGTAATATTTTAAAAGTTACCAGTGTTCCTGAAACGGCGATATTCCTTGATGAAATTAAAACATTAGGATATAAGTTTGCATTTCAAGGAGGCTTGTCATTTAGTTTAGGTGATATTATTATCCCACCAGAAAAGCATACTATGATTGCATCGGCCAATAAACAGGTTGATGGCATCATGGCAAATTATAATATGGGTCTTATTACCAATAACGAACGTTATAACCAAGTTATTGATATTTGGACATCAACCAATGCTGAGTTAACCGAGTTATCCATGAAGCGTATTCGTGAAGATCAACAAGGATTTAACTCGGTGTATATGATGCTTGATTCAGGAGCCCGTGGATCTAAAGAACAGATTCGCCAGCTTACGGGTATGCGTGGTTTGATGGCTAAACCTAAAAAATCGAATGCAGGGGGTGGAGAGATTATTGAAAATCCAATTCTTTCCAACTTTAAGGAAGGACTTTCAATTTTGGAATATTTTATCTCTACTCACGGTGCTCGTAAAGGTCTTGCCGATACAGCACTAAAAACTGCCGATGCAGGGTATTTGACACGTCGTTTGGTGGATGTATCCCAAGATGTGATCATTTATAGTGAAGATTGCGGCACTTTAAGAGGGATTGAAGTTTCTGCGTTAAAGAAAAACGAAGAGATTATCGAAACCCTTGAAGACAGAATCGTTGGTCGTACGTCATTAAATAATGTTTACAACCCATTGACTGAAGAACTTCTTGTAAGTTCTGGCCAACATATAGGAGATATTGTAGCTAAACGTATTCAAGATTCTCCAATTGAAACCATGGAAGTGCGTTCAGCATTGACTTGTGAAGCTAAAAAAGGTATCTGTTCAAAATGTTATGGACGTAATTTAGCAACAGGTAAAATGGTTCAAAGAGGTGAAGCTGTGGGTGTTGTAGCAGCTCAATCTATTGGAGAACCTGGTACACAGCTTACATTGCGAACTTTCCACGTTGGTGGTATTGCAGGCAATATTTCAGAAGAAAACAAATTAACCGTAAAATTTGATGGTATAGCAGAAATTGAAGACCTAAAAACTGTTGAAAGTGTTGATAATGAAGGAAGTAAAAAACAGGTTGTAATTTCAAGAACATCTGAATTAAAACTTGTAGATGAAAAAACAGGTATTACATTAAGTACAAATAACATTCCTTATGGTTCGTTTATAAATGTAAAGAATGGACAGAAGGTTAAAAAGGATGATGTTATTTGTACGTGGGATCCTTATAACGGAGTAATCATTTCAGAATTTGCAGGTAAAGTAAAATACGAGAATATCGAACAAGGTATTACCTATCAAGTAGAAATTGATGAGCAAACTGGATTCCAAGAAAAAGTAATTTCTGAATCTAGAAACAAGAGATTGATTCCAACGCTTCATATTGATGATTCCAAAGGAAATACTATACGTTCATACAACTTACCTGTTGGGGCACATTTAATGATTGATGATGGCGAAAAAATCAATGTTGGTAAAATTTTAGTTAAAATACCGCGTAAATCTGCAAAAACTGGAGATATTACAGGAGGTTTACCTCGTGTGACCGAGTTGTTTGAAGCGCGTAACCCATCTAATCCAGCAGTTGTTAGTGAGATAGATGGAGTAGTATCATTTGGTAAAATCAAGAGAGGTAATCGTGAAATTATCATTGAATCTAGATTAGGAGAGGTTAAAAAATACTTGGTTAAATTATCAAATCAAATTCTTGTTCAGGAAAACGATTATGTTAAAGCGGGTATGCCATTGTCAGATGGTTCAGTTACACCGGACGATATCTTAAATATTAAAGGTCCATCTGCTGTGCAACAATACTTAGTGAACGAAGTACAAGAAGTGTATCGTTTACAAGGTGTGAAAATCAATGATAAACACTTTGAAGTTGTTGTTAGACAAATGATGCGTAAAGTACAGATTATTGATTCTGGAGATACTATATTTTTAGAAGATCAGTTGGTACATAAATCTGATTTCATTGAAGAAAATGATAAAATTTTCGGAATGAAAGTAGTTGAAGACGCAGGTGATTCTGTAAATCTTAAACCAGGACAAATCCTTACGATGCGCGATCTTCGTGATGAGAATTCGATTTTGCGTAGAGAAGATAAAAAATTAGTGGAGGCTAGAGATGCAGATCCTGCAACAGCAACTCCAATTCTTCAAGGGATTACTCGAGCATCTTTACAAACTAAGTCATTTATATCTGCAGCATCGTTCCAAGAAACCACCAAAGTTCTTAATGAAGCTGCTGTAAGTGGTAAAGTTGATGATCTTGAAGGTCTTAAGGAGAATGTTATTGTAGGCCATAGAATTCCTGCAGGAACAGGGGTACGACAATATGATAATATTATTGTAGGCTCTAAAGAGGAATTTGATGAAATGATGAAAGCCAAACAAGAGATGAATTATAACTAGTATTGTCTTGACTGCAAAGGCAGGAATCTTTAAAACAAAAGCCTTCACGCATTAAATTGTATGAGGGCTTTTTAATAAAATATATAAATTAATAAGTCTTCCGTTTTCACGGAAGCGTAAACAAGTTTACGATGGCAGAAGATAAAAACAAAAATAAGCAAGGACAGATCAATATTGAATTGGATGAAAAAGTAGCTGAAGGGATTTATTCCAACTTGGCCATTATCAATCATTCAGTTTCAGAATTTGTAGTTGATTTTGTCAGTATTATGCCCGGTATTCCAAAAAGTAAAGTAAAATCTAGAATCATTTTAACACCACAGCATGCCAAACGTTTATTAAAGGCATTGGGAGAAAATGTGAAACGATTTGAAAATGCCCATGGCGAAATCAAGGATTATGAGCAACCTCCAATTCCTTTAAATTTTGGACCAACTGGGCAAGCATAAAAAAAGCCTTTGATAGAAAAGATCAAAGGCTTTTTTTATGCATTTAAGCAACTTCTTGTTCTTTGTTACTATAGAATTTTAAAGCACCAGAAGGACATTTTTTAATTTGTTTAATAATTTGTTTTGTAGACGCACCGTCAAGGTCAATCCAAGGAATTACAGAACTTCTAAAAACATCAGAAAGTTCTCTTGCACATCGCTCGGCATGTATGCATATACAAGGTTCGAAGGTTACAGTAATGTCTTTATTACTGAAAAATGTAGCATTTGTTTCCATAAGTAGTAGATCATTTTTGGGGTTATGATACTAAACTAAAATTAGCCAACTTAAAGGCAGTTAATTAATTTTAATCGATTAAATGTATAAAACATTCGATTAAAAACAAGTTTTTTCTTAAATTTTCGATGAACTACATTCATTTTTAATGAAATTCCGATGTAAAATGAAAGATAATACTTGGATATTTTTGCTGTGTCATTTGTAACGAAAATGCCGAATCTGCTAAAAACACTAAATGATTTTGTTTGTCTTTTGCTAAGAAGCGCTGTTTGACTCTCAAAAAATCTTTAAACTCTTCATTTTTTGGATCGGATGGTTCAACCCAACATGCTTTGTGAACGTTTAGGTTTTCATAAGTACACTTTGCACCATATTCATGTTCCAAGCGATACTGAATGACTTCATACTGTAGAGCACCAACGGTTCCAATCACTTTTCGCCCGTTCAGCTCGAGGGTGAATAATTGGGCTACACCTTCATCCATCAACTGATCAATGCCTTTAAAGAGCTGCTTCGATTTTAAAGGATCAGCATTGTTGATGTATCTAAAATGTTCAGGAGAGAAACTTGGAATGCCTTTGTAATTGATGACTTCTCCTTCGGTTAAGGTATCACCAATCTTAAAATTTCCTGTATCGTGTAAACCCACAATATCTCCTGGATATGAGATGTCCACAAT
>JBBKXS010000045.1:0-6992 GCA_037969605.1 Flavobacteriaceae bacterium | reverse complement strand
TTTTGACGCTTTCCTCCGTAACTGACTAAGAATCTAAAAATCGATGACCCTCATAAATCATCACGGGCACCAAGCAAAGCCGAATTGTAATACAAAGACGAACCAATTGCAGATCAACTTGTTATATGAAAACAAATATAGTCGATCAACCCTTTATATTGCGGGATAACAGCACTTTTTGGTCATTTTTTGCGTTTTTTGTTATGGCTTCTACAGCAACGTCCAACGGGTTCCGTATCTGCATCAGGTGTTTTTGAGCCACATGGGTGTAAATCATGGTGGTTTCTGGTTTACTGTGTCCTAAAAGCTCCTGTATGTATCGTACATCAACCCCGTTTTCCAACATATGAGTGGCATAGCTGTGCCGTAAGGTATGTGGGGTCACATTCTTGCGTATCCCTGCTTCTTTACAGGTTTTCCTTAAAAATTGTCGTACCGAACTTGCACTATACTGCTCACCACCTTGACCTTCTACAAAATATGTTTTGGGTTTGTAAGTGTGGATGTAGTTGAGCAATAGGGGTTTTATCACTTCGCTCATCATCACTGTTCGGTCCTTTCGGCCTTTGCTATTTTTAATGTGTATTTGGCTGCGGTCAATATCCAGATCTTTAGGCTGTAGACGTAACAGTTCGCCAATGCGCAAACCTCCCGAGTAGAGCAGTCCCAAAATAGCCCTGTGCTTTAGGTTTTTGGCCGTTTGAATCAGGTCGATCACTTCTTCTTTCGATAGCACCGTGGGCAACAACCTCGATTTTTTAGGGCGTTCAAAACTGCTGGCGTCAAACCCATCAATACGGCAAAATGCCGTAAAATGTTTTAGGGCACTCACACACAGGCGATGACTGCTGATACTGTAGGCTTCCTTGGCCATGACCTGTTCCATAAAGGTTTCAATGGTACGCAGGTTCCATTGCTTGGGAGCCTTGGGGTTCACTTGGGCCAGAAAACGCAAAATAAAATGGCCATAACTGGATACCGTGCTTTGGCTCAAGCGCTTTCCACGTAAATAGTTGGCAAAGTCTTTAAGCAATTGCTTGAGTTCGGGATTAAGGTCACGATAAAAGAGTTTGCCATCGGGCTTTATGAGCTTTTTTTGCTCTGCCTTGGGTGTTGTTTTGCCCTTAAAAGCACTGTAATCTACAAAATAACCGCCAGATTGTAGATAATTGAATAGGCCATGCAATGTTTCGGTGCTATTGGCCACATAAAAACATTTATGGGTTTGGGTCCATTTAACTCCAGGAAATCGTTTGACATAATCTTTAACGGCTTCATTATAGGTAAAATCCAAGGCAATTTGCGCTGCACCTTGATGTGAAAGTTTTTGTAAAGTGATAACCGTTTTCATAGGCTATTAAAAGTACAAAAAACAAGTGAACCTACAACCAAACCCCATCAACCAAACAACCAGCTTACAAACTCCATCCTTCTCTATAGGTACGTTTTACAAATTGATTGGCTGGTTCAAAGTTTGTTACTTTCATGGTTGTGCCATCCCAAAGCAATTTTTTACGTCCTGGATAATCAAAACCATTGCCATGTTTTTCCCTTAAATTATAGCTCCGTATGGCTAAATTACCCATCAAAATGGCTTCGGTAAGAGGGCCAGCAAAATCGAATGACGATGTTAATGCTTTATGTTTTTCTTTTCCAAAACCTTCTTTACAGGCCTCAACCCAAGAAGCTTGATGGCCGTTTTCTGGAAGATTATTGTCTTCAAAATCATTGTTTTCTTCTTTTAAAATATCACCATTGCTAAGATATATTTTTGGGTTGCTGGCATAGGTACCACAGGTCATGATTCCTTTTTCTCCAATCATAATAACGCCATTGGAGCTATCGTTATCACCTAAAGGATGGTCAGCAGGGATTAAATCGGGATGGAAAGGACGAAGGCCTCCATCGGTCCAAGTCATGGTCAATTCCGTTGAGTTTTTTGCAGAAGCGGGAAACTTCAATTGTGTTCGGGATGACACTGGGCAAGATTCTGGAAAATACTCAGGAGTCCAATCTTTTTTAAAGACTGATCCTACACTGCTTTCCACTTCTGTTGGATAGCCAAGGCCAAGAACCCTAAAAGGAGGATCAATTAAATGACAGGCCATATCACCCAATGCTCCCGTACCAAAATTCCACCAACCTCTCCACTTAAATGGATGGTAAAGGGGATGATAGTCCACCATTGCCGATGGCCCTACCCAAGAATCCCAGTCTAATCCATCTAATACATTAGGTTTATCGGTTGGTGCCGCAATGCCTTGTGGCCAAACAGGACGATTCGTCCAAACATGGACCTCTTTTACGTTACCAATTAATCCTTGGTCAAACCATTTTATCATCTGTTTTACACCGTCACTCGATGCCCCTTGATTTCCCATTTGAGTGACTACTTGATAGTTGTTTGCCGCTTGGGTTAACATTCTAGCTTCATAAATATCATGGGTCAAAGGTTTCTGAAGGTATACATGTTTGCCCAATTTCATTGCGGCCATGGCGATTACCGCATGGGTATGATCGGGAGTTGAAACTGTAACGGCATCAATATCTTTGTTTTCATCAAGAAGTTTTCTGAAATCTCTATATTTTTTGGCTTTTGGAAATTTTCCGAATAAATCTGATGCTTGTAACCAATCGACATCACAGATTGCAGAAATATTGGACGCACCTTTATTCCACGCATTGATGGCGTCGGAATGCCCTTTTCCACCACCACCAATAATGGCAATATTCAACTGATCGCTTGGCGCAATGAATCCTTTGCCCAAAACGTGTCTGGGGATAATGGAAATGCCTACGGTGGTCAAGGCTGTGTTTCTAATAAATGATCGTCTGCTGGTATTGTGATTTTTACTCATTGATAGCGTTTTAAAAAGTATTTGAAGTTATAAAGACCACGATTTTCCGCCTGTTAGTTCCTGCAAGTCGCCACAATAATAGGCGCCTGGAACAGGATCATAAGCCAAAACGTTTTCACCGATTTCTTGGGTTGTTCTGTAAGCGTTTATAGTCATCCATTTCAGGTTATTTAAAAACTCCGAATTGGTCATATCTTTTGACTCTGGATTAGCTTCCCTTTCACTGTCGATTTCGCCTTTAATAAGCATATGGTTATCCAAAAGTGCTTTATAATCTTCTTGAGTTACTTTATTTATTTTGTCTTCTGCATTTGGTTTAAGAATAGAAATGATATTTCCGAAAGCCGTTTTAACTTGCGCTTGACTTTCATCATCCATTACTTCATGGATGTATTTGTCAATAAACTGAGGTACATTAACCTCTGTTGCCGAAGGGATATCGGTTTTTGGCAATATAATATCTACAATATTGGTTAATACCACACCTTCATCGATACTTAAAAACGTGGGTGTCCAGGTACTGGCATCGCTGGTACAACTTTGTAATAAACTAATTATAGATGGAGATACTACAACAAATCCCGTTGCAAGACCCAAATTTTTTAATGCTTCTCTTCTTTTCATGATTTAATAATTTAAGTGTTCGATTTTTTAAATTCTTTGGCTGCATGGTTGGCAGCTCTGGCTGTAAACGCCATATAACTTAGCGATGGATTTTGGCAGGAGGAAGACACCATAAAAGCCCCGTCGGTTACATAAACATTTTTACAGGCGTGTACTTGATTGTATTTGTTTAGAACAGAGGTTTTAGGGTCGTGTCCCATACGGGCTGTTCCCATTTCATGGATTCCCAATCCCATACCTCCAATGTCATCATAAGCGTGAATATCTTTAAAACCGGCTGCTTCCAACATGTTAACGGCCTGTTCTTTCATGTCTTTGCGCATGGCGTGTTCGTTTTCTCCAAAATCTGCATCAAAGGTAATTGTTGGTAAATCCCATTCATCTTTCGTTTCATAATTCAAATACATTCTATTATTATGATTTGGAAGTGTTTCACCAAAAGCGGTTATGCCCATACGCCATTCTCCTGGCTTTAAAATGGCTTCTTTTAATTCTGGTCCATATTTAAGTTCAGCTACGAGATCTGATGTACGACCTCTTCCAGCACCTCCTTCAAAACCATAACCCCTGAGAAATTCTTTTTTATCGGTGTCGCCACCTATATTTCTAAATCTTGGAATATATATACCATTAGGAGGTCGCCCTTTATAATATTTATCATCAAAACCAATAGCAGTGCCCGATGCGCCTACCCTAAAGTGATGGTCCATAATATTATGTCCCAATTCGCCACTATCATTACCTAACCCGTTTGGGAATCGGTCAGATTTTGATTGCAATAAAATGGAAGCCGAAGCCATGGCCGAAGCACATAAGAAAATAACTTTTGCCTTAAATTCGAAAGTCTCTTTGGTCTCAGCATCAATAACTTTTACGCTGGTTGCTTTACCTTGCGCATTGTCGTAAACGACTTCATACACTATTGAATTAGGTCTTAAGGTCATATTTCCAGTAGCTTCTGCAGCTGGGAGTGTTGATGAATTACTACTAAAATAGGCTCCAAAGGGACAACCCCGCATACATCTATCTCGATATTGGCAAGTAGATCTTCCCAGTCCAGGTTTAGTGCCTTCAGTAATATGGGCAACTCTACCGTTGGTAACAATACGGCCATTTAGGTTTTCGGCGACTTTGTTTTTAAAATGTTCTTCAACACAATTCAAATTCATTGGCTTTAAAAGCTTTTGGTCAGGAAGTTGTTTTAATCCTAAATTCTCTCCGCTTACTCCAATATAATCTTCAACATGGCTATACCAAGGTTCGATATCCTTATATCTTACGGGCCAATCTACTGCGATGCCCTCTTTTTTATTGGCTTCAAAATCTATGTCGCTTAATCTATAGCTATGCCTTCCCCACATGATGGAACGCCCACCAACATGATACCCTCTAATCCAATCAAAACGCCGATCTTCATTATAGGGATGTTTTAAATCGTCTACAAAAAAATGCTGATGAGCTTCATCAGTTACAAAACCAGTTCGATGCTGTTTATGCTTTCGCTCTTTAGTTTCTCTTGAGGGTTCGCCACCGTTTGGCATATCCCATGGATCTAAATTAGCTGTTGTGTAGTCCTCAACATGTCTTATCATCCTTCCGCGTTCAAGCACTAGTGTTTTCAAACCATTTTCACAAAGTTCTTTTGCAGCCCAACCACCTGAAATACCTGTACCAACCACGATAGCATCGTACTCTTTTAAAATTGAGTTTAAATTGCTGTTATGCATCATTTATTTTAAGCTAATATCTGGATCAGTGACTTTTAATGTGGGATTAAACGTTTCCTTTTTTCAATTGTTCAGCGGCGTAATTGGCGGCTCTTGCCGTAAACGCCATATAGCCCAAGGATGGATTATGGCAAGCAGCCGATGTCATAAATGCCCCATCTGTAACATATACATTAGTACATGCATGAATTTGATTGTATCCGTTTAAAACCGAGGTTTTTGGATCTCTTCCCATTCTTGCCGTTCCCATTTCATGAATACCCAATCCCATAGCTCTACCCTGAATATTATCATATCCTCGTACATCTTTAAATCCGGCAGCTTCCAACATTTTAACCGCTTGCTCCATCATATCTTTACGCATGGCCAATTCGTTTTCTCCAAAATCGGCATCGAAAGTTATGGTTGGTAGACCCCATTCATCCAGTTTTTCGTAATCCATAAACATCTTGTTATTATGGTCTGGCAATGTTTCACCAAAAGCCAACAAATTAATGTTCCATTCGCCAGGTTTTAAAATAGCTTCTTTAAGTTCTGGACCGTATTTTAATTCAGCAACCATTTCAGAAATATTTCCTCTTGAAGCACCACCTTGGTAACCATAGCCCCTTTTAAATTCTTTTTGGTCGGTGTCTCCACCAAGATTCCTAAATCGAGGGATATAAACCCCATTGGCTCTTCTTCCTTTGTTAATTTTATCCTCAAAACCAACAGCCTTTGCCGTTGCTCCAACTTGAAAATGGTGATCCATAATATTATGTCCCAATTCACCACTATCATTGCCCAATCCATTTGGGAAACGTTCAGATTTTGATTGCAATAAAATGGAGGCAGAAGCAATGGCTGATGCACATAAGAAAATCACTTTGGCCTTATATTCAAAAACTTCTTTCGTTTCTGTGTCAATAACTTTTACTCCAGTAGCCTTTTTAGTTTTATCGTCGTATATGACTTGATGCACAATGGAATTAGGCCTTAAAGTCATATTACCTGTAGCTTCAGCCGCTGGAAGTGTAGATGAATTACTACTAAAGTAAGCACCAAATGGGCATCCTCTCATACATCTGTCTCTATATTGGCATGTACTTCTGCCTAATCCAGGTTTAGTTCCTTCAGTAATATGTGCAGTTCTACCGATGGTCAAAACCCTATCCTTAAAATTTTCAGTCATTTTTCCTTTTAAGTGCTCTTCAACACAATTGAGATTCATAGGTTTTAATAACTTTTGGTCAGGGAAATGTTCTAACCCTAAATTTTCTCCACTAACGCCAATATATTCTTCAACATGATCGTACCAAGGCGCGATATCTTTATAGCGAACAGGCCAGTCAACGGCAATGCCTTCTTTTTTGTTGGCTTCAAAATCCATATCACTTAAACGGTAACTTTGTCTTCCCCACATAAGAGAACGTCCACCAACATGATAGCCTCGCATCCAGTCAAAACGTCTGATTTCATTATATGGATGCTTGATATCGTCCACAAAAAAATGTTGATACTCTTCCCTGGTAGTATAACCTGTTCTGTTTTGTTTGTATTTGCGCTCTTTAGTTACTCTTGAAGGAGCTCCGCCATTGGGCAAGTCCCAAGGGTCTAAGTTAGCAGTAGGATAATCTACAACATGTTTTATCATACGGCCACGTTCAAGCACAAGTGTTTTTAAACCATTTTCACAGAGTTCTTTAGCCGCCCAACCGCCAGAAATACCTGTTCCCACCACTATGGCGTCGTATTCTTCCTGAAGATTGATAGAATTATTAGTGTTATTCATTCCAATAAGTGT
>JBBKXS010000044.1:0-2778 GCA_037969605.1 Flavobacteriaceae bacterium | reverse complement strand
GTACAATAGTATACCAATACCCAATATAGTAGCAAAAACAGAGGTAGGCTCGTCGCCTTTTTCTGCAATCATTTTTAATATGGCCGACGCAGTATCAGGCCCTAAAGCTGAGGAAATTTCAGATTGTAATTCGACTCTTACCAAGTCCCTTCCCCAAATGGCTCCTATCAAATTTAATATGATGATAAGTAAAGCTGGAAGCGACAAAATAGCATAATAAGCAACAACGGCCCCTAATTTAAAAGGTTCTTTTTCCATCCAAACCTTGTAAGTTTTAATTAAAAGCTTTGGTAAATGGGTAAGTTTGAATGAGTAGGAATATTTTAAATCTTTATTTTGACTGTCCATAAAAAATATTTATTCAAAATAAATTGGTTTTGGGCAATATATTTAACCTAATCACTTAAAGAATTAGCATTATTGATTTCCAGATAAATTACTTGTATGCCTTTCTCTAATTAAAAGCTGCTTTTTTAATTACTTTTTAACGGTAATAATTCTTAATATTTTATTAAGAATTCAGACCTTAATCAAGACATTACCAAAATTTATATAAAACGTAGGAAAAATTGTGTAACAAAATACTCATACTCTTGTTGCAACTTTGTATTAAACGATAATTAATAATTAAAATCCACATGACGATGAAAAATTCAAGCTTTAAAACGGGACAAAATGCGGTCATAAAACGAACTTTAAGTCTTGAACAGTTTATTATGAATTATACAACTTCATCTAATATTCAAATTAAAGATTTAAAAATAATTTCCACGGATAATAAATAGATGTTTGACAAACATTTATTTAACTGCTTAATTTATCAAGAAGCCTGATTTATCTGTATAATAATTTAAAAAATATAGGCATGAAAACAATATCAATGACATCAAATTGCCTGTCTTATATTTTTGAACAAATACAAGCACAATTGGGTGGTAAACTCGAAATAAAACCCAAGGAATGCAGATTGGAAATAAACAATGATATAGCCAAAGGCTTTATAACAGGAATTTTTGTAGAGCCAGCAATATCCTATATGGAGTATAATATTGTTTTTAAAGAAGATGCTTCACTGTTATATAAAGTGAACAAATCAGTTTCAATACATTTTGGATATTGCTCAAAAGGGCAACTTGTCCAAAGTTTTAGTGAATATGGCAAAAAAAATATTTTGGGCAAATTCCAAACAGGTATTTTTTCGAATTCTGTTAAAGAAAGCACTTTTTTGACTTTCAAAAAAAACGAAGAGGTAAAACTTTCTATGATAACTGTGGATGTTTTGTCAGTTTCTGATAAAGAATTAAAAGATCAGTTACAAAACACATTTATAATTAATCAAGAGAACAATGAGTTTTCTTATGTAGGGTCTTTCAACCTAAAAATAGTTGAAAAAATAGAACACCTTAATTCTATCAGTCAAAAAGGGTTGGTTAGAAACTTATTGATCAATAGTATTGTATATCTCATTTTGGCCTTGGAAATTGAGCAACACAAATACGATTTAATACATATAGAAAACAATTATAGCTCGCTTTCACAAGCAGATTTGGAATCAGTTAAAGATATATCTGAACTTATAAGAAACTATCCAGAAATTCAATACAGTTTAAAATATTTAAGTAAAAAATCTGGTTTGGCTCCTTTTAAATTGCAAGAAGGTTTTAAAATTATGCACAATAGAACAGTTACAGATTTTATTAGAAATGTTAGAGTAGAAGTGGCAGAAATTTTAATTAGAACCTCAAAACTTAATATTTCGGAAATTGTTTATACAGTGGGGCTTTCAAGCAGAAGTTACTTCTCGAAGATTTTTAAAGAAAAATACAATTGCAGCCCGAAGTATTATCAAAACAACCAAAGTAAGTTAGCTGTTACAGCATAAATATAGATCTATATGAAAAAACCAGTTTATAAGAGCTGGTTTTTTTTCTAATTATTAGGAAATCTTCTTCATAAGCATTTTTGAGATTATATCTGGAAATTTCATTTTTAGGCTGATTCATTTATTGTTGTAGTTCGATTTCAAGAGGTGTCATTTTTTTAAAAGAAATATCATGTAGGTTTAATAATACCATATGGGTTAAGAATTTTAGTTTTAAGACTAATTAAACTTCTTTTTTCAGAATATATTTAACTATTAATTAAAAACAAACATTATGAAAACATTAGAAGATTTATTCGAACATCAGTTAAAGGATTTATATAGCGCAGAAAGTCAATTAATAGACGTGCTTCCTAAAGTTGCCAATAAAGCAAATGACAGTAAGTTAAAACAAGCCTTTGAACATCACCTTGAAGAAACAAAAGGTCATAAAAAAAGACTTGAAGAAATTTGTGATACTTTAGATATATCTGCGATAGGAGAAACTTGCAGAGCCATGAAAGGTTTAATTAAAGAAACCGAAAATTTTATGGATGAAGCAGAGGACGATGAAGTTATGGACGCAGGACTTATTGCCGAGGCGCAACGTGTAGAGCACTATGAAATTTCCGGTTATGGTACTGCTGTTCGTTTTGCTAAAGAATTAGGTCATAGCGATATCGCAACAAAGTTGCAGAAAACTTTGGATGAAGAATATAATGCCGATAACAAGTTAGATAAATTAGCAGAGAGCAGACTTAATAGAAAAGCAATTAGTTAAATAAAACTAATTAGCCTTACTGCCTATAAATTTATTAGTGGTTATTCACCTCTTTTAAGATTTATAGGCAGTATTTTTATTTATAGTAAACTATATATAAAATATAGTAATACATCATAATAACATTCAAGATAAA
>JBBKXS010000043.1:0-11186 GCA_037969605.1 Flavobacteriaceae bacterium | reverse complement strand
GAGATGATTTGAGATTTAATGGAAGACTTGTCTTTATAGCCAAAATAATGTCCTGTATTCGTTGTTTTTATAATATTTTCTACATCAGAATCATCAGGACCAATGGCAAGAATTGGAGTTTCTGAAGCCATATATTCAAACAGTTTACCAGGTATAATAGCTTTGGTATCTTCGGAATTGATTTCAATCAATAATAACACCCTAGATTGCATTTGAGCTTTTATGGCTTCTACATGACTAACATAACCTTCTGTTTTAACGTAATCTTTTAAATTATGATCATAAATACTGTACAAGACGTCATCACTAACTAGTCCAATTATATGTAATTGAAATGCCGATTTAAAATCTTCATACTCTTCAATTAACTCTTGAAGTACTTTCCACAGCTGTTTAGGATTTCGTTCTGATAATAAAGACCCTATGTGTGCTATTGTAAACTTTGCATTCTTTTCTGGTCTTTGCACATTATGATTATCGTATCCGTTAGTAATGACATCGATTGGTTTATGGGTTTTACTTTGAAATTCTAGTTTGGTAGCTTCACTGGTAACAATAATTTGGTCAGCAGAATTCAAGACTTCATATTCCAAACGAATGTGCTTTTTTTGAGAGGCTGCAGTAAGCTTTAATTGCTCATGGTAACCAATAGTTGTCCATGGATCCCTGAAATCAGCTATCCACCTCACTCCTAGCTGCTGTCTTAATCGTAATCCAATTAAATGCAAGCTATGTGGTGGTCCTGTTGTGATAACGGTCTCTATTTGATGTTTTAGAATATAGTCTGTAAGAAATACCACTGAAGGATTCACCCAATGTTTTCGGGCATCCGGAATAAAACAGTTGCCTCTTATATAAAGCATCATTCTCTCAATGATGGATTGCTTATTTTTCTTTGGAATGACACCAGAACTTATTTTATTGGAGCTCTTTTTTGAGAATAAATTGGCAAACTTATATGGCTCTAGAATAGGTTGCTTTAAAACAGTAACATCATTTGAAACTTCCTGTTCCAATAATGTGTCAATGATTGGATAATTCGGGTTTTCTGGACAGTATACTATTGGTTCAATATTGTATTGAGGAAGATACTTTACGAATTTCAACCAACGTTGTACCCCAGGACCTCCTGCTGGTGGCCAGTAATACGTTATTATAAGTGTTTTTATCGACAATTATTTCTTTTTAAACTCGTAAAATAATCCTCCCAAAATAAGTAAGACTAGTAAAATGGAACTCGCCAAAGCAATGTTACTTCCCGTTTTGATCACTTGGGGCTCAAATTTGAATTCAATGGTATGCTTTCCTTTTGGAACTTCCATACCTCTTAAAACATAATCCACTCGATAATAAGGTACTTCTTTACCGTCGATTGATGTAATCCAACCATTTGCGTAATACATTTCAGAAAATACAGCAAACCCATCAATTGAATTTTTTGATTCATACTTTAGGTAGTTGGGTTTATGTTCAGTTAACTGTATCAAGGCTAATGAATCCACTACAAAAGTTTTATTCGTCAACAGTTCTGAAGTTGTTACAGCCTTAAATTTTGTCTCCAAGCTATCAATAGCTTTAATTTCAATATTTGCATTTTCTAATTTTTCCAATTCTTCCACAAACCAAGCATTGCCATTAGCATCTTCATTGACATAAGGAAAAACATTCCCTTTATCATCTTCGGCAATAATGTATTTAGTGTTGAACATATTCAACACATTGAGGTTGTTTCTAGAAATGTAAAAATCGTAAAGTTCATTAAAGCGTCTTAATTTAGCAGCATGATAGCCATTTAGCGAATTATGAAAATATGCAGCTTTTGCTGGAGCTCTTGAGCCTTCAGATGAAATATCAAAAACCCGAAAATAACTTGTGTCCTTTAAAATTTCCAGGTCAGCGGCATTGGCTTCATAAGGTTGATTGACTTTTATTGAAGATACAAAATTATCATTGTTCACATAACGTCTGTCAACGCCAATCAAATCAAATAGGATCAATCCAGAAACAACAACAACAACTAAATTTTCAGAAAGTTTCTTCTTTAAGAACATAAATAATGTTCCTGCAGAAATCAATACCAAAATTAAAGTCCGCCAAGTATCTTGACTAAAGATTGCTTTCCTATCTTCTATCACCGCATTCATAAAGTCCTGCCCATAATTCTGTCTAAAGTAGCCATCATTGGCACCTACAAAATCAAATAGGGAGCTTTTAAATAGCAAAAACAAAAGTGCCAAACCACCAGCAATATAGGTAGCATATTTCAATGCCTTCAGCTTGAATTCATCATTTTCTTCTCTTTTGAATATACTTGACAATCCCAATATGGCTAAAACCGGAATACATAATTCCAAAATAACTTGAATTGAGCTTACAGCCCTGAACTTATTATATAACGGAACATAATCAATAAAAAAGTCGGTAAAAAAAGCTAGATTTTTACCATAGGATAGCAATAAAGCCAAAATTGATCCTCCAACAAGCCACCATTTTAAACGTCCTTTTACCAAAAAAAGAGAAAGAACAAATAAAAACAATACAACAGCTCCAATATAAGCTGGAGCTTCCACAATAGGCTGATCTCCCCAATAGGTCGGAATTTGTTTGGTTTGCCCCAAAGCCTGAACTGGAGATGCCCCTAAACCCAAAAAATAACTGTATGATTCAGAATCTTTGCCTACATCCTCATAACTTCCGCCTCCTAAAAATCTTGGGATAAACAGATTGAATGTTTCTAATTTTCCATAACTATATTCTGTGATATATTCTTTATCTAAACCTGCAGTGCTTTCCTTTTGAGAACCATCGGGGTTTATGGTCAATTCACTTTTTCCACGAGTACTCTCTTTAACATAGTCTTGAGTTGCCAAAATATTAGTGGCATTCAACCCAATTGATAAAATTACAGCCACGGTCAATATTCCAACCGATTTAAAATAACAAGGCAATCGTTTCTTTTTATAAGCATCAATCAAAAATACCAGTCCCAAAACAATCACCAAAAGCATTAAATAATAGGTCATTTGAAAATGATTGGTACCAATTTCCAAAGCCATAGCCACTGCTGTTAACAGAAATCCAAAGACATATTTTTGCCTAAACGTAAGAAGGATTCCGCTTAACACTATAGGCATATAGGCAATCGCATGCGCCTTACTATTGTGACCCACTCCAAGAATGATAATTAGATAGGTCGAAAACCCAAAAGACAAGGCTCCAAGAGCAGCTAATTTATGATCAACCTTTAGTACCAATAATAAAACGTAAAAACCTATAAAATAGAGAAATAAGTAATCAGCTGGACGCGGTAAAAACCGTAATGCAGAATCTAATTTTTTAATATAATTATTAGGGTATTTTGCGCCCAATTGGTATGTTGGCATACCACCAAAAGCAGCATTGGTCCAATAAGTTTCCTCACCAGTCTCAGCCTTAAAATCGGTTTGTTGTTTGGACATTCCAATATAATGCATAATATCACTCTGGAAGATGGACTTTCCCTTTAAAACAGGGTTAAAATATGCTAAAGAAATAATGATAAAACCTAAAACAATAAGTAAATGTGGAAGAATCTTTTTGAATGAAAACTGCATGAATTTAATTTAAACTGTAAGTTTGAAAATTAATCAATTTCTTCGTAATCTATATATTCCCCTACATTTTTATTTGAAGATGTGTCTTGTTTGGGTATTTTATCTATAACCGTTTCTCCTTCTTTCTGCTTTGGCTCAGATTGGCTTTGTTGCTGTTGAAATTGTCCACCAAATCGATCCTGCATTTTTTTAGACATATAACGTATCATATAAGGCGCAAAAATTCTTGATAAAATCTTTATGCCATAATAAACCAACAAGATGATTAAAATCGTTCTTAATAAACCCATTAGTGACGCAGTTTGTAACAAATAAAAATATTTTTTTCAAAAATACAATTATCAAAGCTTAATTACAGTTATTAATACTTAAAAAAAATATAAAATCTCTATATTTGAATCAAACATATATCTTATGATGTCTATCAAATCTTATCTACTTATAGCCTGCTTAACGGTTGCCTTCAGTTCATTTGCACAGTATACAGAAGTCATCAATTCCAACCGTCCGGGAGAATCAACCAGTGCTTTTTCTTTGGGTACTAATGTTGCACAACTGGAATTTGGACCTTATATCATAAAAGAAAAACATACCCCATTACGATATGAAGTTTCAGGATTTGGAGTAGACTTTGCGGCACGTTATGGTTTTCTGTTGGAGGCCTTGGAACTCAATTTACAGGGCACTTACCAAAGGGACACTTTTACCGATAATCGTTCGATTATTTCTTCTGAAACTTCACGCTCAAACTTTAAACATTTTACGTTGGGAGCTAAATATTTAATTTATGATCCATTAAAAAATTCTGAAGAGGAAAAACCTAACCTATACAGCTATTGGGCGAATAAAAAATTCAAGTGGAAATCCTTAATTCCTGCTGTTGCGGTTTATGCTGGAGCAAATTTTGACACTAAAAACAATCCTTATACGGCTCCCGATGTTGAGGGTTTTAGTCCGAAAATTGCGGTTATTTCACAAAACAATTTTGCTGGTGGCTGGGTCTTTGTTATCAATTTGATAAAAGATAGGATTGGAAGTGATTTTTCAGAATTTCAATACATCTTAACCCTAACACACTCGTTCAATCCACAATGGGTCATATTTGGTGAGGCACAAGGTATTAAAAGTGATTTCTATGCAGACAATTTATTCCGCTTTGGTGGTGCTTATTTATGGGGCAAAGACTTTCAGTTGGATACTGCGCTGACCTTGAATACCAAAGATACACCTTCAGTCTTTAGCGTGAATTTTGGAGCTTCATACCGACTTGATTTTCATAAAGATAAGGAGATCGACAATGGAAACTCGGCGAAAGAAGAAGGCAAAAGAAAAGATAGAAAACGGAAACGAGACGATTTTAATGACGACAATCTTTAAATTTTTTTTATGATTACAGTTAAAGAAATCCATTCAAAAAAAGATTTAAAGGCATTTGTGAAATTTCCATTTAAGCTCTATAAAGGTTCAAACTATTGGGTACCTCCTATCATTAAAGAAGAACTTGCCACTTTTGATAAAACCAAAAATCCAGTTTTTAAAGACGCTGAAGCACGGTTTTATTTAGCTTTTAAAAACAGTGAAATTGTTGGAAGAATAGCCGCTATTATTAACCGCATTGAAGTTGACAAACAACAACAAAAGAAAATGAGATTTGGTTGGTTTGATGTGATAGACGATCTTAATGTCACCAAGGCATTATTAGAAAAAGTCCATGAAATCGGTAAATCTAATCAACTTGAATATGTTGAAGGTCCCGTTGGATTTTCAAATCTCGATAAGGTCGGTATATTGACTGAAGGTTTTGATCAAATAGGAAGTATGATTACATGGCATAACCATCCTTATTATGTGACACATTTTAAGGAGTTGGATTATGTGGTTGCCAAAACCTATTCAGAAAACAAAATGGATTTTACGAAAATTCAACCTGAATCCTTTGAAAAAATTCAAGATCTTATTAAAAAGCGGTACCAACTTAAAGCCTTAAATTTTACAAACAACAAAGACATCTTACCTTATACGGATGAAATGTTTGAGGTGTTTTCAGAATCACATTCTGTTTTGTCCTCATTTGTTGAAATTACCAAAGAGCAAAGGGAATATTTTAAGAAAAAATTTATAGGGTTTTTAAACCCTGAATATGTGAAATTTGTTTTGGATAAGGACAATAAACTAATAGGGTTTGGAATCGTTACACCATCTTATGCCAACGCACTTCAAAAAATGAATGGAAAATTGTTTCCTTTTGGTGTTAGGCATCTTTTACATGCCAAAAAACATGCTAAAACTGTAACCTTTTATTTAATAGGCATTTTACCTGAATATCAAAACAAAGGGGTTACTGCCATAATCTTTAAGGAATTTTATGATACATTTAAGGCTAAAGGTGTTGAATGGTGCATCAGGGGTCCAGAACTGGATGATAATGTTGCCATTCATCAAATTTGGAAACATTTTAATCCTGTAACTCATAAAAGGCGTTGTACATTCAAAAAATATATAGCATAAAAAAAATCCGATAAATGTATATCGGATTTTTAATTGCAATTATTTGAATTAGTCTATATACCCATAGCTGCTGCTACAGCTGCTGATAAACGTTGATAAGTTCCATTTTCCAATCTGCTTCTTATGTCATCGAACGCATTTAATGTAATTTCTACATCTTCCAAGGTGTGTGTTGCCGTTGGAATCAATCGTAGTAAAATTAATCCTTTTGGTATCACTGGATATACAACTATAGAGCAGAAAATTCCATAATTCTCACGTAAATCCTTAACCAAAGCCATAGCTTCAGGAATACTTCCTTTTAAATAAACTGGTGTTACACAACTTTGTGTGCTACCGATATCAAAACCTCTTTTTTTAAGACCAGATTGAAGAGCATTTACATTTTCCCAAAGTTTATCCTTAAGTTCTGGCATTGTTTTTAACATCTCCAAACGCTTGCGAGCGCCAACAACCAATTGCATTTGTAATGATTTTGCGAACATTTGAGATCGCAAGTTATATTTTAGGTAATCTATAATTTCTTGATCTGCAGCTATAAACGCTCCTGTACCTGCCATTGATTTTGCAAACGTTGCAAAATAGACATCAATATCGTCTTGCACACCTTGTTCTTCACCTGCACCAGCTCCAGTTTTTCCTAGAGTTCCAAAGCCATGGGCATCATCAACTAAAAATCTGAAATTATATTTTTTCTTAAGGTCTACTATTTCCTTTAATTTTCCTTGTTCACCACGCATCCCGAATACACCTTCAGAAATTACAAGAATTCCTCCACCAGTCTGTTCTGCCATTTTGGTGGCTCGATCAAGGTTTTTTTCTAAACTCTCTACATCATTGTGTTTATAGGTAAATCGTTTTCCCATATGTAAACGCACACCATCAATGATACAAGCATGAGCGTCGACATCATAAACAATTATATCATCTTTAGAAACTAAGGCGTCAATGGTTGAAACCATACCCTGATAACCAAAATTTAAAAGATAAGCGGCCTCTTTACTTACAAATTCAGCCAATTCTTTCTCTAAGGTTTCGTGAAGATCGGTATGTCCAGACATCATTCTGGCTCCCATTGGATAAGCAGAACCGTAAGCAATACCAGCTTCGGCATCTACCTTTCGCACTTCTGGATGGTTTGCCAATCCTAAATAATCATTAATGCTCCATGTAATAACATCTTTTCCTCGAAATTTCATTCGGTTGGAGATTTGACCTTCTAATTTTGGAAACACAAAATAGCCTTCAGCTTGAGAAGCCCATTTTCCTAAAGGCCCCTTATCCCTGTATATTTTTTCAAATAAATCCTTCATTAATGCATTTTTAGTCTAATTAGTTAGGGCAAAATTAATTAATTATAAGATGACAGCATAATTAATTTGTAAACTTATGTTCAAAACCCTTTTAAACAGAAAAAATCCCATAACTTATTAATTGGCCATGGGATTTGATATTAAATTAGTTAGTTATTTTATATATTGAATGTGCTCAACCGCAGCAACATGTTTGCTGTCGAAAAAGCCCTGTTCTTCCATCCATTTGTCACTGTACACCTTACTCATATACCTTGACCCATGGTCAGGAAAAATGACCACCACTTGGTCTCCTTTTTTAAACTCTCCTTCGGCATTAAGTTGTTTTAATGCTTGCATAGCAGCTCCACTTGTATACCCTACAAATAATCCTTCGGTTCTTGAAATTTCTCTAGCAGTATGTGCACTTTCTTCGTCAGTTACCTTTTCGAATTTATCTATGAGATCAAAATCGGTAGCCGTAGGAATTAAGTTTTTTCCTAATCCTTCAATACGATAAGGATAAATTTCTTTATCGTCAAACTCACGTGTTTCATGGTATTTTTTAAGTACAGAACCATAAGCATCAACTCCTATAACGGTAATGCTCGGGTTTTTCTCTTTCAGAAATTTTGCAACCCCAGAAATCGTTCCTCCTGTGCCACTGCAAGCAACCAAGTGTGTGATTTTTCCTTCGGTTTGGTTCCAGATTTCCGGGCCGGTAGTATTATAATGTGCATCAATATTTAACTGGTTGAAATATTGATTTATATATATAGATCCTTTTATTTCGTCATGCAAACGTTTTGCTACCTGATAATAAGAACGGGAATCATCTGCACTTACATGTGCAGGACAAACATAAACCTTGGCTCCCATAGACTTCAACATATCAATCTTATCGGCTGAAGATTTTGAACTTACGGCCAACACACATTCATAGCCTTTTATAATACTTACCATAGCAATACTGAAACCTGTATTGCCTGAAGTCGTTTCTATAATAGTGTCACCTGGATTTAATATGCCTTGTCTTTCGGCTTCTTCTATAATATGAAGTGCAATTCTATCTTTAGATGAATGACCTGGATTAAATGCTTCGACTTTTGCATAAAAATCGCCATCAAAATCAGCAGTCATTCTGTTCAGTTTGATAAGAGGGGTATTACCTATTAGCTGTAATACATTATCAAATACCTGTTTGTTTTGCTTCATAAATGCTATTTACCAGTCCCAAATTATAAAATTGTAACTTAAAACCTCGCAAAAATAAGAGATTTTTTTCAATTAGTTATTAATATTCTCCAAATCTAACAAAAAAGCATACTCTTCGGCGTCCTCTTTTAAGGCCTCAAAACGTCCAGAAGCTCCACCATGGCCTGCTCTCATATTGGTTTTTAATAACAATTTATTTGTGTCCGTTTTTTTTGCCCGAAGCTTTGCAACCCACTTTGCAGGTTCCCAATATTGCACTTGTGAGTCATATATACCCGTTGTAACCAAAATATGTGGATAGCTTTGCTTTGCAACATTGTCGTAAGGTGAATATGACTTTATATAATCATAATACTCTTTTTCATTTGGATTGCCCCATTCGTCATATTCTCCTGTAGTAAGTGGAATACTTTCATCTAGCATTGTAGTAAGGATATCAACAAAAGGTACTGCAGCAATGACACCATTAAACAGTTGGGGTTCCATATTGATCACAGCTCCAATCAATAAACCACCTGCACTTCCTCCCAAGCCATACATATGGCTTGGTGATGTATAACCCTTTTTTATCAAAAATTTAGTACAGGCTATAAAATCATCAAAAGAGTTTTTCTTTTTAAGCAATTTTCCATCTTCATACCATTGTCTTCCCAAATATTCACCTCCTCTAACATGGGCAATGGCATAAATGAAACCTCTATCCAAAAGACTTAATCGTATACTTGAAAAAGAAGGATCTATGGTGTGGCCATAGGAGCCATAAACATAAAGCAACAAAGGGGTTGTAGGAGATTTAGCTGTATCTTTTCTATAAACCAAGGATATTGGAATTTCAGTCCCATCGGTTGCTGTCGCCCAAATGCGTTCAGAAGTGTAATTTTCCTTTTTGAATTGACCTCCCAAAACCTCTTGTTCCTTTTTTACGGTTTGGGTTTTGGTCACCATATCAAAATCTATAATTGATGAAGGTGTGGTAAGTGAATTATAAACATATCTCAAAATTGTAGTGTTAAAATCTACATTTGTACCTGTATGTGCAGTGTAAGTTTCATTGTCGAATGGTAAATAATAATCTTCTGTTTTATCCCATCGTTGTATTCTAATTTGATTCAATCCGTTGCAACGTTCACTTATGACTAAAAAATCACAAAAAATTTCAACGTCTTCTAGTAGCACATCTATTCTGTGAGGAATGACCTCATCCCAATTACCAATTTCTGTTTGGTTTTCTGGAGTTTTCATCAATTTGAAATTGATGGCATTATCTTTATTGCACACTATATAAAAATGGTCTTCAAAGTGAGAAATGCTATATTCCAAACCTCTTATACGTTCCTGAAATATTTTAAAATTTTCGTCTGGCGTGTTGGCCTTTAAAATGTGGTATTCATTAGTCAAAGTGCTATAGCAGGCAATGACCAAATATTTTCTCGATTTTGATTTATAAACAGCAACCCCAAAAGTATCGTCAGTTTCATTGTAAATTAAAATATCCTCGACTTCATTTTGTCCAAGTTTATGTTTGCATATTTTATCGGAACGAAGTGTTTTCTCATCATTTTTTGTATAAAAAAATGTTTTATTGTCATTCGCCCAGGACGCAGATCCTGTTGTGTTTTCAATTCGATCCTGATAAATTGCATTAGTCAAAAGGTTTTTAACCTGAATGGTGTACTGGCGTCTTCCAACTGTATCTACACCAAACGAAATCATGGTATTATCTGGGCTGACACTTAAACCTACCAATTTAAAATAATCGTGACCCTTTGCCATTTCGTTGCAGTCAAACAATAATTCTTCAATGGCTTCAAGAGTTTCTTTCTTCCGGGTATAAATAGGATAATCTTTGCCAATTTCATACTTCACAATATACCAGTAGCCATTGTATTTATAGGGTAAGGACTGGTCATCTTCCTTGATTCTGGATTTCATTTCTTCAAACAAATTGACTTCAAAATTTTTGGTATGTGCCGTCATCTGTTCAAAATACTCATTTTCAGCATTCAGATAGTTATGAACCTTTTGATCCTCTCTTTGATTGAGCCAGAAATAGTCATCAATTCTTACATTACCATGAAGGGTTAGTTTTTTTGAGATTTTTTCAGCAATTGGTGGCTGAATCTTATTCTTTATCATTAAGTACCTTTTATGAAGATTGCAAAAATAGAATTTTAATTAGAAATACGAAGACTAATCCTATTTGTTAGGCTTTCTAACAATTTGTAAATTTGCATTTCAAATCTAAAATTAAAAATTATGTTTGGTGATATGATGGGTATGATGCAAAAGCTTAAAGAAACCCAAATTAAAGTTGAAGCTACAAAACAACGCCTCAACACTGTTTTAATTGATGAAGCCAGTTCTGACCAAAAACTAGAAGTGACCATAACTGCCAATAGAACTATAAAATCCATAACCATTGATGACGAGTTGTTGAAAAATAAAGATATACTTGAAGATTATTTGATTTTGACAATAAACAAGGCTATTGAACGTGCTACAAGTGTTAATGAAGCCGAAATTGCCGCAGTAGCAAAAGATGGGATGTCGAATATTCCAGGTTTGGATATGTTTAAAT